>JAYTKX010000045.1:0-26492 GCA_043729865.1 Methanobacteriota archaeon | reverse complement strand
AGAATTTTCGTTACCCTCTCGACCTACTTTTATGTAGGTGCAAGAACGCTTAATTATTCTCGCAAGGATGTAGTATATACGAACAGGATTGACAGGATAATTTTCGATCCAATCCTGTCGATCCTGTAAATCCTGTCTGAAAGTTATAAATCGCACGCCAGCAATGTGATGGAGAATTAACAACGAACTCACAGCGAACTCAAAACGAACTCACGACGACCTGAGTTAGTCCGAGTTCGTACCAGTTCGTTGTTGATTTTGAATCTCTACTGCTCAAACCTCAGAGCGTCCACAGGGTTCATTTTTGCCGCTGCCCTTGCTGGCATCACCCCTGAAAGCACCCCCACGATTATAGAAAATGCAAGAGCGAAGATAATAAGCTGGGGTGAAACTGAAGTGGTCATAGTCCCTCCCGGTCCCATCATCTGAAGTCCAATTGATGATATTAAAACTGATATCAAGATTCCGGTAGTAACTCCGATCACTCCTCCAACAACCCCGAATAATCCGGATTCAACAAGGAAAACTTTCATTACTTCGGCATCAGTAGCCCCCAGAGCCTTGAGCAATCCAATTTGTCTTGTGCGCTCCATGACAGACATGAACATGGTGTTTGCTATACCCACAGCGCCAACAAGAAGCGAAACAGCCGCTATTGCGCCAAGGAACAGTGTTATCGCCTGGAACACGCTGCTTATCTGCTGCTGAATTGATGCAAAGGCAGTCACTGTAAAATCCCTGGTCCTTGAATTTACATGGCGGGACATCATAAGCTTTTGTTCTATATCAGATTTCACTATATCTGCTAAATCCCGGTCTGCGATTTTCACCGTGATGGATGTAAAATGGTTCCTCTCTACAGTTGAAGTTATAACGTCACGTGCGGAATCAGCAGGCATATAAACGGCATTATCAGTTCCTCCAAATCCACCCGATTGGGCAAAAATACCCACGACCTTGAATGTTTTTCCTCCTATCGTTACTGGTCTATTCTGCGTGATCGGCTGCAAGAAAACATCATGAGCTAAAGAATATCCTATCACGACAGCATTTGAGTCACCAGGCTGGAGATACCTGCCTGATTCAAGTGCCGTAGTAACTATGGAGCGCCATACCGTGATATCAACTCCAGTTATGGATACGGGGGTTGTTTCAGTACCCAATATCATATCAGACCTGCCTGAAACCATTCCATTTACATAGATCACACCAGGTACCTGTTTGATCACATTCATGTCTTTATCTGTAAGATTCACGGTAGAGACTCCACCACCACCCTGTCCCCCCTGTCCCGGTCCCATCCCGGCTGCTCTTGAATATCCTGGAGAGACCGTTATCAGGTCTGCTCCAAGACTTCCAAGACTTTTTTGCACGCTTGCCTGCAAACCATCACCTATTGAGATTATAGCCACGATTGCTGCCACTCCTATCACGATCCCGATTATTGTAAGCCAGCTTCGCATCTTACTTTTCCTGACATGGCTTAACGATAACTTGAAAATATCATAAGTTTTCATGCTTGATCTCTTTTGGTTAATAGCCCTGTCCTTATTTAGATTTCTGGAAGTAGGTTGTTATTTTTGCTCGCTGCCAGTATATTACCAGTATAACAATAGCTGCCAGCAACCATATTGTATAATTTGTACTTGCAGATTTGGTTTGTGCTCCAGCCTGGGATAATTCCACAGTAAGGAACTTTGTGATCGTGTGTCTTTGTCCGCTTGTGTCGGTATATTGTATCTCCAATTCAAGGTTGTTTCCTGCTCCGGCATTTTTTGTGATCTGGAATATTGCAGAGGTGTAATCACCAGAATTTAAATTCCCCAGCACGGAAGAACTGCTTCCTGTTGATGAGAAGTTCTTCTGGCGCGGCAGGCTGACCTTTACAGCGCTCGCGGAGCTTATCCCCACATTGGCTACATTGAGCGAAAAAGAACCCAGGGTCTCCTGGTAGCTTATCTCAAAATCAGTCGTTCCTGCTACGACCAGTCCCACATAATTAGTGGATGAAAAATTGTTCATGCCTGTAATTTTTATGGGCAGATTATATACGCCGGGACGGGTTGCAATATCCACGGCAAGATCAAATGTTATGCTGGCTTCATCACCTGACTTCAAATTGCCCAGAGAGAACTGCGTCCCGCCGCCTATGATCGAGAAGATCGAGTTCACGTTCGTACCTGAGAGGTCAATATTGGCTACTGCATTTTGTATCGTTCCTGTGCCAGTATTCTTGAACCTGAGCGTCTCCTTGTTAGTACTCATCGGTGATCTGGTGCCGATGGTGGAATTGAGCAGCACTATTACTGGTATGCCTTTGAGGGTCAATATCCGGTCATCAAGCTTTGTCGTTGTGGGAGTTGCCAGAGTTCCGCCGCCTGTTTGCTGCCCCTTGTAGGTTATATATATATTGAAATAATAATCTCCTTCCACTGCATCAGGATTCACATGTATCCTGAATTTTGCAGTTCTCTGGGAACCCCAGTCGTTTATGGTTCCAAGTGATTCAACATCGTCAAGCAATGTGACAGCATTGGCTGAAGCATTATCCTTGGGCACAAGCCTGACCGAAACATCTTCCATGAACGTATGTCCCATATTCTGTATCGGTACATAGACAAAGGTCGTATCCCCTGGATAAACAGGAGCCGTCTCTGTCACCAGATATGATTGTGCAGATGCGACCTGCGTTAACAATACCGAAAATACTATTACAAAAATTAAATTTAATTTATTCATGTTTCACCTACAATTTTTCCATCAAGCATTTTCACAATTCTTCCTGCATATCCTGCAATTCTAGGGTCATGCGTTATCATTACTATAGTTAATCCCTCGCTGTTCAAACGTTTGAAAACATCCATTACTTCGCCCCCTGATTTGGTGTCAAGATTACCTGTGGGTTCATCTGCCAGGAGAATAGAAGGGGCTGTGGAGAGAGACCTTGCTACAGCAACTCTCTGCTGCTGCCCGCCTGACAATTGTGCCGGGAAATGAGATCCACGATCAGATAACCCTACCTGAGCCAGAAGTTTTTTTGAGATATCATCCACTTCTTTTTCAGGAATTTCATGGATCCTCATCGGCAGCTGAATATTCTCAAGAGCCGTCAGGGTAGGATACAGGTTGAAAGTCTGGAATACGAATCCTATTTTTTTACCCCGCACCCGCGCCAGTTCATCACTTTTGAATTCCGATATATCCCTGCCTTCAAGCAAAACGTTTCCCCGGGTTGGCATGTCAAGACAGCCGATCATATTTAACATCGTTGATTTGCCGCATCCGCTTGGTCCTGTTATAGCTACGAATTCGCGTGATTCGATTTTAAGATTTATTCCCTGAAGCGCGGGGACATCAAACTCACCCATACGATAGATTTTCCAGACGTCCTGCAATTCCATTAAGGTTCCCATTAAATCACCGGTAAGATGATCTTTGATTCTCCCAGCATATTGAATATTGGTTATAATCATTCATATATTTTATTTATTCGTCAATTACCTTTTTTCCAATAATTGTATGGCACGTATGATATCAGTCCTTGAGACTATTCCCGAAATTGTCTCGCCTTTTTTTACTATTATACGACCGATGTTTTTCACGGTCATAAGTTTTAATGCATTAACTGCATCATCATCTTCCTGTAGACCGATAATATTCTTACTCATTACCTGCGACACTTTAACGACTTTCCTTTCTTCTTTGGGGACTTTTTGTACATCTGTAAATGTCACCATACCCTTCAACTGCCCATCATCCACAACCGGATACCCCATATGTTTGAACCTGAATATATTTTCCACAAGCTCTTCAACAGACATTCCTGAAGTAACGGTCTGAACTTCTTTTGACATAATGTCCCTTATTTTAACTCCCTCGAGGATCACATTTATCTCTGTAGATTTTTCTTCTTCTGAAGCTCCTATGTAAATAAAGAATGCGATGAGAAGGAACCAGAAGCTATAGAATAATCCGAAGATCCCCATAAAGATCGCGAACATCTTACCTATACCAGCTGCTTCCCGCGTTGCTCTGATATAAGTAGTCCGCTGTGCAAGCCATGCTCTTAGAACCCTTCCGCCATCCATGGGAAATGCCGGAATGAGATTAAAGATGCCAAGCATAATATTTATGATCGATATCATCCAGAAAAGACGCAGATACGGATCATTTATTGACATAAAAGAATCAGCAGAGGATTTAAAAATTAGATATATGATCATAAATATTAAAGAAATCAAAAAACTGACTCCAGGGCCTGCCAGAGCCATTTTAAATTCAGTCTTCGGATCTCTTGGGATCTCTTCCATGGACGAGACGCCGCCAAAAAGGAAAAGTGTTATACTCTGGATATTAGTCCCGTGTTTTTTGGCAATGTAAGAATGTCCAAGCTCATGCAATATTACGCACACAAAAAGCGAAACTGCCATAGCTATCGACAGGACATATCGAAGTGGTATATCCTGATCGCTGAAACCGAACTGTGAAGGGTTGGCGGCAAAATTCCATGCAAAGACCGGCAGGATCAGAAGAAACGTTATATGCAATTTTATCGGTATACCCATTATTTTCCCTATTTGAAACGAAGTTTTCATAAGATTCCTCCACTGACTATGTATGCAAATACAATTTGTCGATATGATAATAAAGCTTTATCCGTGTTTAAAACCATTCATTATTTCTATTCATCGAAAGAGCAATGATAATTGAGTATTGATCAGAAGATGTTAGCCTCACTTTTCGGGCTCCCCACATACCAAGGTGTCTTTCCAGTTCAGCCATGATCTAAGTATTATTCATTTTTCTTTCCAATTAATATAACTATCCTGTGAGTTAGTTTGATTATCTTTCCGGACAATCCTCTTTAGTGGAGTTATAATTATGGTAGATTTCGATGAAATGGTTACGAAGGCTGTAGAAAAGGTAATACCAGGCGTTGTGAACATAAGTGAAGTAATGCTGATGAAGGACGCTTATCTGCATGTCCATCCTGTTCCAGGCGTGGGTTCTGGTTTCATAATTAATAAAGACGGTTTTATACTCACCAATGCCCATGTTGTATTCGGTTCCCAGGAGATAAAAGTCACATTGGAAGATGGAAGGATATTCCCGGGTGAGATAAGGGGCATTGATACAATAAAGGACCTGGCAGTGATAAGGATCAAAGCCAGTGGCCTGCCTGTACCAGAAATGGCAATGAACGAAAATCTCAAAATCGGGCAAATGGCAATTGCAATAGGCAGCCCTCTGGGGCTTGTAGGAGGTCCTACGGTCACAGCAGGTGTCGTAAGCGCTTTGAACAGATCTATACAGACCGAGGCAACATTCATGGAAGGATTGATACAGACCGACGCCGCGATTAATCCAGGCAACAGTGGAGGTCCTTTGATAAATAGCAGAGGTGAAGTGATAGGGGTGAATAGCGCCGTCATACCCTTTGCACAGGGCATCGGTTTCGCTATTCCGATACAGTCCGCCATAGAAATTGCAGACCAGTTAATAAAGCATGGTGAAATCGTAAGACCTTGGATCAGTTTCAATGCCGTTGATGTCAATCCCAAACTGGTTGCATATTATGACCTGCCCACTACTAAAGGGGTAGTTGTTACTGATGTAGTGAAAGGAACCGAAGCTTATAAATCAGGTATTGAGATAGCAGATATCTTGATCCGGATGGATGAAATAGAGATAAATAACGTTAAAGACCTTATTAAAGTGCTCAATAAACATAAAATCGGTGACAAAGTAACTATGGAATTCTTTAGAGGGCACGAAAAGGTAAAGCTCAAGACCGTGCTTGAAAAGGCGCCATCCATGCAGCGTCCACCACCTCCCAGATAAAATCTCCTTGTACTAACATTTAATATTTCATAGATCATTTTGGATATCACAATGATATCTGGAAGTAAGCAATCCGATGATGCGAAAGGTCGTAAAGAGGGGACAATACCTGCTTTTAGACCGGATTTTCATTCAGAAAAGCATGTACGTTGTAAACATTGTGGGGAAACCTATACAGAAAAAGAAATAAAGTGGGATCCAAAAACTGGCACCTGGGTCTGCAAACACCATCCAAAATGTGGAGGCGCCGGATGGCATCCATTTTAAAAATACCGTCTTGCCAGCAAAGCACATGCTAACAATCCTGCAAGTGAAGCCGCAAATCCGAACCCCGCAGCTGCAGGAGTCCCTCTGGCTGTCACAGATGTAACTGCTGGTGTCACTTGAGCTGCTGTTAATGTCGCTGTTTCCTGAAAAGCGCAAATGCGGCAAAAGACTACGCAAATAAGAACGGTCTGGGATTAAATACTGATTACGACATAGTTGTTCTGGCAATAAAAGGACTTGCCCAGAATAAAAGAGAATATGGAGTACAGTACTGCGGCTGCCGGCAGGTAACGGGTGACCCTAAAAAAGATAAGGACCTGATATGCCCCTGCATACACAGGACACTTGACATTCAAAAAAGAGGTTCATGCAAATGCGGGCTTTTCGTTAAATCATCTGTGACGCTAATATGATTTTTCAACAGTGCAGTATCATATCATAACGTTTTTGTCTACTGCATGTTTTTAGGCTATCCTATGGACATATCGATCACACTTCTGATTATTTCCATCTTCTTCGGTTTCTTTCTGGGCATAATCTCAGGGCTCACGCCCGGTATCCACGTAAATAACTTCGCCCTGATACTGCTTGCTCTTACCCCGGTTTTTCTGAAAATGGGTTTTGAGCCATTCTACATCGCGGTGATAATCCTCTCAAACTCAGTCACGCAAACCTTTGTAGATATCATCCCATCCATATTCCTTGGAGCTCCCGAGGCTGACACGGCGCTTGCGGTGCTGCCCGGACACCAGCTTCTGATGGAAGGGCGCGGGGCTGAGGCTGTGCGCCTCTCAGCAATAGGCAGCGCCGGGTCGGTGGCTGCTTCTCTTCTCATTGCAGTGCCGCTGGGTTTCTTTTTCATGAACGTCTACGGCACGATAGATGCATACATTGGCTGGATCCTTGTTCTGATCGCAGCGCTGATGATAGCAACTGAGAACGGGGAGGTCGTGGAAGGTCAGGGGTCACTTGTTCACCTTAAATACAAGGGCTATGCTGTTGTCCTGTTCCTCCTGTCTGGTATGCTCGGGTTGTTCGCTTTTGAGAATACAGATAAGATGGCGCCGCTTATCACATTCGGCGAACCTTCGATACTACTTCCTCTCCTTTCCGGATTGTTCGGCGCATCCATGCTCGTCCTCAGCCTTATGACGCGCTCTGAAGTCCCGCCCCAGCAAAAAAACTGCATGTTCACTCTCCCGGGAAAAAGGATAATCAGGGGCATTCTCTCAGGAAGCGCAGCAGGTTCGTTCGTTGCATGGCTTCCCGGCGTATCGTCTGCTGTTGGCACCATAATAGCGCGGCTGCTGGTCCGTGAGGATAAAGGCGAGGACGCATCAAAAGAGTTCATTATATCTTTAAGCGGAGCAAATACCGCGAACGCCATTTTCAGCCTTATCGCATTATACACCATCCACAGGGCAAGGAGCGGAGCTATGGTCGCGATCGATGGACTGATAAATATCGATGAATGGGATATGTCAGTCATAATCCTGCTGCTTGCTGTCATTGTATATGTTTCAATTATCTCATATTATACAACGATCTACCTAGGAGACAGGATATCAGGTATGCTTTCGAAAATTGACTATTCAAAGCTATGCACAGCGGTCTTGATAATCCTTACGCTGATGGTCATAATGTTCACGGGCTGGTTCGGACTTGTGATCTTTTTGATATCAACCCCGGTTGGGATGGTTTCTTCATTTGCGAAGATAAGGAAAACGCATGCAATGGGTGTTATTCTGCTGCCAGTGATTTTGTATTTCTTTTGAAAAGCCCGGATACTCCCTGAAAATATATGATATTAAAATTTTTAACGGTACTGAAATTTTCAAATAGATTATAATTTATAAACCGAAACCAATATATACCCCCCCCCCTCTATTATAAGATTGGGTCTGTAAATTCTGAGGGGAAGGTGGTTTCGAAATTACAAATCACACACTTAGATTTTTACAGTCTCAAAAACCCCGGGGTTCAGTCATTTCAAAAGGACAGGCTGAACCCCAGGCATTGCCCGAAGGCATTATCATGTTGGCTTTGAGAATAAATAAAGTCTTGCCTGATCCTGCCTCCGGAGTAAATGGATAGAAGAGAAATAAAGGAGGAACAAGTATGAAAACAGGGAAACGAATTGGACTGGGCTTATTGCTCGTGGCGGCGCTGCTGGCAGCGGCTGTAATTGTCCCGTCAATGGGCGCAAGTCCTGATGTAAGCAAGACGAAATCAGAGAAAGCTCTGGAGTATATAGCGCAGAAGCATGCAGTGCCGAAGGAAAGGCTGATGATAACGAATGAGAAGGAAGCGAACTTTCCTTTGTCCAACCAGAAAATCTGGAGTGTAAATATTCTGGACCCGAAAGCTAAGGAATTCTACTATGTAGACCTTGATGAAGCAGGCAATGTTGCAGACATAAAAGCAGCTAAGGAACTGGAATATGCCAAGTATAGAGAAAAATATGTCAAGAAGGAAATAGCGCTGCATGAAAAATTGCAGAAAATGAATCCGGATGATACGGTGGAAGTTGGAATATGGTTAAGCCCGATAGAATTTGCACCAAAACCCAGTTTGCCTGCTTTATCGTCTCCTCAGGTTCCTCAGGTTTCGGTGGTAAGCCAAACAAAAAGTGCACAAAAGCCTGAACCAGGAATTAGTAAGAAAGAGTATAAGGAGATACTGGATGCAAAGAGAAAGGCTTATGAACAAAAAGAAAAATCTGTTCTCGATATACTTAAAGCAAAGAACATCAACATAAGATATGCTTCTCAGTATGCGCCTGTGATTTATGCTGAGGTGCCTGTAAAGTCAATGGCTGAAGTAGAGAATATGCCTGAGGTTGAGGGAATATATCTGGCAATAGAAGAACTCAAGCCATTGCTGAATAATGTGGCATCAACCATAAGAGCAGAGCCTGTATGGAATGCGGGAATTACAGGAAGTGGGATCCAGGTGGCAGTCGTGGAAGAGGGTGCTATAGATTTCGCGAATCAGCCTTATCTCCTATTCGGGTCTACCTTCAATCCAGGAGGTATAATGGTAAGTAATCATGCAACTGAGGTCGCAGGAATAGTTGCAAGTCAGCATCCCGACTATAAAGGAATAGCTCATGGAGCGCCTGCGTTATTGAGCGCAGACTTCTATCAATGGAACTATACTGGCGAACCTGCAGAATCCAGAGCAATAAGGGCTTCAGATTGGGCAATTAACAACTACGCAGATATATTAACGAACAGCTATGGAAACGATACCGGAAGTGTTTTGAGCGGGATAGATAAATACTTTGATAGTGTTGTCTGGAACTATTGGAAAACAGTAACGGTAGCTGCAGGAAATAATAAGCCCGGTGAAAATTGGAGGGTCACATCACCGGGACTGGGCTTTAACGTCATTACTGTTGGAGGATTCGAGGACAAAGGCACTCCTTCATTGTCAGATGATACAATGTGGGCGAACTCAGCTTACGTAGATCCCAGATCGCGAAATGGCGATAGAGAAAAACCTGAAGTTGCTGCAGTAGCCACACATGGAAGTACGAATATTATTACTACGAAAGGTGGTGGTAAAATAGGTCAGACCCTTGAAGCTGGAACAAGCTATGCAGCACCTGCTGTTGCTGGAGAGGCAGCTCTGCTCATGCAGGTAGATAATAATCTAAGAGCCTGGCCTGAGGTGGTGAAAGCTATTATTATGGCTTCTGCTGACCATAACATAGAGGGTGCAAGCAAGTTGAGCGAGAAGGACGGCGCTGGGGGAATAGACATATCAAAAATATTTGATACCGGAGCGATGGGCCTGGTAACGAACTCCAGCAATTTCCCGATAGATTTTGGATTCGATGTACCAGCAGGACAAAAGATCAGGGTGGTTATCGTATGGGACTCCCATCCGGACAACAACCGGCCCCCCCAGAATGATGACCTGAAATCAGACCTAAATCTGGTAGTCTATGGACCATCGGGCGCCATGGTGGATAAATCAGACAGCTATGATAACAGCTACGAAATAGCCGAGTTCACCGCAACTGTGGCAGGAACCTATCATGCAGTAGTGTATGCGAAGACATTCAGTGATCCATATGAATACATGGGGTTTGCGGTAACATACGTATAACCCTTTAATTTTTTAATTCAGGGGTTGATAAATATGCGAATAAAATTTTTAATTTTTTTTTTACTTTTTGCAGTCGTAGCATCTCTGGGATGCACAGAATCCCCAAAATCTCCTGCACCCAATGAAACAAAGATAACAACGCCTGCGCTTTTTCCGACTGAGCAAAAGTTGCCTTCATATAATGAGACCAAACCTTTAAAAATCAATGATACATTCGAGACGTGGTCGAGGGGTTATAACGCCAATTATTATGATTGGAATCCCTTTTTTAAAGTGATCACGAATTACAGCGCATGGATTGCTTTCTTAAATGAACAGGAATCATTCTTAGATGAGCAGGGCTATTTCGCGTGGCTTAGAAAAGGACCTGAGGGCCCACCTTGGAGATTAGAAGGTACACTATTTCCCGGCCCGACGGTAATACCAAGAGCAATAGAACCTGCTGATTTCAATAATTATTTTATTATCGCTGCAATGATGGGTTTAAAAGGATTTACAGAAGGACCTGAAATTGAAATAATAAATATCAGCAGAATAAACGGCACAGTGAATGTAACCGTACGTATGTACGACCCTACTGCCGGAGCAACAGCTATGAGTTCCCCCTACCACATTGTAATAGTTAAAAGAGAGATTCTGCCAAAAGGAAATTCCACATTTGTTTTTACAGATACCGAAGGCAGGAAACTCGGAATCGTGGAGATAAAACCTGCAATTAATTTAACCTACTATCCCGTCAGCGTGGACGGTAATACAAACTTTACCATTCGATGGGAGGTATCCGGGGGAACTTCAGGGAAAATCAATTACACTGCGGTTCACTGGGGTTATGAGAGCGGAAATGCGAACATGCCAGATTATCCCAGGGTAAGCAGAATCCAGACGGGTAAAACACCGATGGAATTTATCGCGGATATAAATGCTCCTGCAGGGGGTATTTTATATATCAGAGCTTATGCTATAGTCGATGATGTGCAGGTCTATTCACCGGAATACCAGATAAGAATCAAATAATAAATCAATGAGTAAATTCTGAGGGAAAAGTGGGTAAAATGAAATCAAAATTGAGAGGATTGATGATTGGAATCATTGTGTCAATACTTGTCACCGGATGTGTTGAAAAGACGCAGCAAGATGATAGATTTATCGATACTTCAACCTCTACTCTTTTTTTTCCAGTGCAAACGGATCCAAATCCAGGTGCTCAAATGGCTGCGTTATTAGAAGGTGAATTAGTGCAAATAAATGGTTGTCTACGCGTGGATAAATATTTGCTCGTATGGCCATATGGCTTTTCAATAAGCACTAATGGTGAGGTAATCCAGATCAATAACAACACCGGTAAACCCATAGCACTCGTAGGTGATAAGGTCAAGCTCGGTGGAGGTGAGATTCCAGGTGAATATATAGCAAATTTTTCTGGAGAGTTGCCGAGCAGCCGTTGTTCAGGACCTTACTGGATTGTCGGAGATGTGTTAGCAGATAATTAAAAGCCGTGCAGAGGTATGTTTCATCTATATAATACATTGTTCCCATTAACTGACCCACGAATATGACTGATTCCCGGGGCAGCCCGCAACGCTGTCTATACGCAGGAAGGAAGATATCCGGGAACGCACAGGGTCGGCTTGACGGAGCGGCACTGGTCAATGGCAGTCTTCTCTTGATTTTGATTTCGAACTGATGGATAGAGTCCTTAAGAATCCCACGAAGAACCTGCGCCCTGTGGCTTCTGCCAAGGATGGCATGATAACACTCAGGCAGATGGGTATCACGGATATTAGTACAGTGAAAAAAGCGCTCAAGCAGGGTTATGAGAGCGGAAAAGAGAACATGTCAGATTATCCCAGGGTAAGCAGAATCCAGACGGGCAAAACGCAAATGGAATTTATCGCGTATATAAATGCTCCTGCAGGGGGTACTTTATATATCAGAGCCTATGCCATAGTCGATGAAGCGGAGGTCTATTCTCCGGAATACCAGATAAGAATCAAATAATAAATCAATCAGTTTTACAGAATCATAAACATCTGCCATGGGGGTAATTTTGCTCCCTGTGATACTGTATTTCTTTTAAAACAATATTATAAATATTGAGCTTATATATATATATTTATACCGATACTATCGCATTTCAGGTTATAAACCTTACATATACAATAAAGATATATATGACTATATAACAATTAATTGAATATCATGATACCCGGATTAAAGCTCTTTGAGACATTCGTGGAATTATTTAATATAAACGCATCACTTATTATCATTATTTTATGCGCACACGTTCTTTTAAAGACCAGTAAGCTTGACAGGGGATTACTTAAAGCCCGTATTTTTCTCAATAACGCTGTTTTGCATCAGATATGGATATCGATATCGATCGCAGGAGCGGCTTTTGCTCTCAATTCTCTGCTCAGGCTGGTGGGATCGTACCTTACAATAAAAGATATTATTTCTAATTTCTATCTTATTGAATTAACCCAGATTATATTTTTAATATCGTTCATCTATGCAGTATTCACCTGGTACCTGTTCATAACCAAACCCGTTCAAACTGATATTTCATCTGGTGAATAGATCCGGATAATTCAGTGTGTTGTAGGGCTGTAAAGGAAAGAACGAAAAAGGTCGAAAAGAAATTATTTTAATAATAGAGAACAAAGGGTGGTTGGAGAATATTAATGTGGCGCTTCCTCGACCTTGATAAGATTGACGGCTTCTACAGCGCAGCAATTTTCGAATCCATAGCCAGGCATGTGGGCAGGGACAAAGCGCCCGAAACGATCCTTTTCTGGCGCGTGCGCTCACCCGTCGTGTATCTGGGCTATCACCAGTGCGTGGAGGATGAGGTTCATGCGGATTTTTGCAGCAGCAGGGACATCGGGATAGTGCGGCGCATCCTGGGAGGGGGCTGCGGTTTCTGCGACGATGACCAGATACTTTTCTCGGTTATCGGCAGGGAGGAAGGTATCATACCGCGCGATATCCAGGATGCGTACAGGAAGGTCCTGGCAGGTGTGGTGAACGCGCTTACTCAGCTTGGCGCAGAGGGCGAGATAGAACCCTCCCGCAACGCTGTCTATACGCAGGGAAGAAAGATATCCGGGAACGCGCAGGGTCGGCTTGACGGCGCGGTACTGGTCAATGGCAGTCTCCTGCTCGATTTTGATTTCGAACTGATGGATAAGGTCCTTAAAAATCCCACGAAGAACCTGCGCCCCGTGGCTTCTGCCAGGGAGGGCATGATCACACTCAGGCAGATAGGTATTACGGATATTGATACCGTGAAAAAAGCACTCAAGCAGTGTTTTGAGGACGCGCTGGGGATAAATTCCTTTGAAGGTGAATTAACAGATAGCGAGAACGAACTGGCAACGGTTCTTCTGGACAAATATACAATGAATGATTGGATATATAAAATGGATAATAAGCGCGCCATGAGAAAAAACAGATCCAATTAACCGAAATTACATGGTTCAGTGATGATACCGTGAGCGAGATTTCCTTGTCAGATTCTCCTTTTCAAGCTTATTACGGGTTTCTTTGAACATTGCTGAAATCCTTGCTTCATTGCACAGGGCGTCATCCTCTTTGCATTCCCCTTCTTTTCTGCATTCCTGAGCCAGATGAATGGCACGCGCTTCCAGCATTGGAAGTGTTTCTTCAAGCATATGTTTAAGCCACTCGTCGTCCTTGGAAAGCACTCCCACGAACATAGCCGGGATAACGTCGCGTTCTATTGACTCAAGCCTTTTCCTTGCACTGACAGTTACCATCAGGAATATGTTAGCGTATAATATAATAAAACATGGCATCAATCGATAGCTTTAATAACAATAATCCACTAGAGGATAAAACCGGGCTCGTGGTCTAGCTGGTTATGACGTCGCCTTGACATGGCGGAGATCCGGAGTTCGAATCTCCGCGGGCCCATTTTTTATTTACTGCAATTACAAATTTTAATATTCAGCAATAAAGATAATAAGCCCCGAAACTTTTATATAGGATTACGTTGTGGTAGGTGTTCGATGGGCAGGACATCTTTTTTTACACACTAACCCCCACTCCCCAACCTGCCCATCTTTCTAATAATAACATTTTTCCAACAAGACTAGACTTATGACGATCGCTGCACTTATTTTCCCCAGAACGGATGTCCTCTGCGCCTAATTTCCATATACGCCATCAGCGCCTCTTTATCTTCGATCTTCATAGCTTCGAAAAGCTCCTGCTCTACTATTTTCGCATGCTTCTCGGGAACATCGATGTAGAGGATATCCCCTTCCTTTATCTGCCGTCCAACTGTCGGCCCGTCGATAGCCACAGCCACTTCCTTTCCAGATTTTGCCTCGCTGATATTTTCGTTGTGTTCCTGGATGCCTTTTATCTTCCCGACTATCGAGCCATCCTCTTTCATCACTTCGAGATTGGTCTTGATGATACCGCCCATGACACGCACGCCCACGACCGCAGGCTTGCTCTGCCTGAATGTACAATCCGGCAGTATCATGAACCTGCCAGGTTTGATAATGGTCTCATAGCGCTTTTTCTCGATGATCGCCTTTTGCTCCACAACCCATTTCTTGTAATCTTCAATAAGTTTGTAAATGATGTTGTTTATGAACACCTTTACTTCTGAACCCGTGACTTCTTCCCCGGCATCTGGAAGTAAATCAACATCAAATCCCACTATAACCGACAAAAGCGGATCCTTTACAGTCTTTGCTTCAGCGACATCCCGTTTTGAGATATCCCCGATGTCTGCCCGCCGTATGGGAATATTTTCTTTCTTCAATTCGTTGACAAGAGCTTCAAGTGAGCCCAGTGTATCCGCTTTTATCAATATGCCGCTTGACTGTGTCTCGATCCTGACAGCATCGATCTCGGATTTTATCTGAGCAGCTATCTCATTGATATCTCCTGAAGCTACCCGTATCAGCGAACCCGCAAGAGCGCCTTCAAGATTGGGCGCGGCGATTTTGATCCCGGATGCCGCGACAACCTTCTTCACCTGTTTGAATTTCTCCTCAGAGCGTATCTCTGAAAGCGGACGCGGTTTTAAAAGAGCCCTGATCTTCGTTACGATAGGCTCACCAAGGCTCCCGACCACCACAGTGTCCCCGACATTGAACTCCCCATCATACAGTATCACGTCCAGTGTTGTGCCAAGACCGGTCTCTTCCTTCACTTCAAGGACCGTGCCTGTCCCGGGCCCCACAGCCCTGAATTCCAGGTCTTTCTCCAGGAACCTCTGCGCAAGCCCCATCTGGACCATGAGAAGGTCTGGTATTCCTTCTCCTGTTCTGGCGCTGACCGGTATTACGCCAATGTTGCGCTGGAAATCGCGTACCCTGTCATATCTGTCAGAGCTGAAGCCCATTTCATACAGTTTGCCGATTATAATGTATATTTTCTCATCAAGCGCAACCTTCACATGTTCTGCCTGTTCAGGATAAGAGAGGATAAAAGGTTTCCCGGGTTGAGGGTTCCAGCCAGAGAGCTTATCGATCTTATTTGCTGCGACAACGAACGGCGTCTTGAATCTTTTGAGTATTTCTACGGCTTCCACCGTCTGGGGCTGGAACCCTTCGTTCACATCAACCACGAGCACTGCAAGGTCGGCAAGAGCCCCGCCCCTTGCCCTGAGCGTGGTGAACGCCCTGTGCCCCGGCGTATCGATGAAAAGCAATCCCGGAACTTTGGTATCCCCTTTGAAAATCTGCCCGCATACCCTTTTAACAACCTCAAGCGGAACTTCTGTCGCCCCAATATGCTGAGTGATCAGACCGGCTTCACGCTCTGCTATAGTTGTGCCTCTTATCCTGTCAAGCAGCGAGGTCTTGCCGTGATCAACATGCCCCATCACGCAAACGATGGGGGTGCGCAGATTCTGTGACATATGTACATAGATTGAACTAAAAGTATATAAGTTATCAAGATGCGCCGCGGTTGTGTGAAAAATTACTTTTTTTTCTACTCGTACACCCAGGTTTCGTCTATCTTCACATAATCCGCTATTTCTTCATCCCTGAAATGTATTTTAATTTCCCGGGCAGCGGACTCCGGTGAATCGCTGGCATGCACTACATTCCGTCCGGTATCAAGAGCAAGATCCCCGCGTATGCTCCCGGTTGCGGCATTGACCGGGTTCGTTGCGCCGTTTATTGCCCGCATCACAGAGACGGCGTTTTTTCCCTCCACCACCATCGAAACAGATGGTCCCGAAGTTATGAAATCGATCAGTGACTTAAAAAAGGGTTTCTGGACGTGTTCAGCATATTGCTTCTTTGCCTGCTCAGGCGAGATGGTGTTCATCCGCAGCGCCATTATTTTAAGCCCGCGCCGCTCGATACGACCGATAACCTCGCCGACCAGACTACGCTGCACGCCGTCCGGTTTTACCATAACATAGGTGCGCTCCACGCTCTCACCTTAATTCGTTTTGCCTCTTGCTTTGCGTCCCGCTTCTGTCCATCTGACCTTTCGGGGAACTCTGCCAAGGTTTAAGTTACCCTGACATTTGGATGAACAGAAATAGTACACAGTCC
Source organism: Methanobacteriota archaeon (assembly GCA_043729865.1). GTDB lineage: Archaea > Halobacteriota > Methanosarcinia > Methanosarcinales > Methanoperedenaceae > Methanoperedens. The sequence continues at coordinate 9,720 of JAYTKX010000045.1, read as the reverse complement.
CGTCCTTGCGAGCATAAAGCTTGCCGGTGCCGGGCTCTATCGCACCGCCGCAGAAAGAACATTTCCTTTTTTCCATGACTTCACCTTGAACTCAGTTTCTTGGCTTCACGCGAGGTCTCAAGCAGTATAAGAATATCGCCATTTTTAATAGGTCCAACCACATTGCGCGTGATTATCCTTCCCTTATCCCTGCCGTCGAGTACCCTGCACTGTATCTGCATGGCTTCTCCGTGCATTCCTGTCTTTCCGATCACTTCAATGACTTCTGCAGGATATCCGCCTTCTTCTTCAGCCATATTCTCACTTCTTCAGCGCTTGTACCTTCTGCGCCACGTCGTCTACCATTTCTTTGGCCTTTCCGGGTTCGATTATCGCTGCCGCGCCGCTGCCAACTGACAGACCGCAGGCTGCGCCCAGTTCTACCTGTTTCTTGACAAAGATATAAGGCGTGTTCTTTTCATCGCATAGCGCCGGAATGTGAGCCACTATTTCAGGGGGATTCACGTCCTCGCCAATTATCACGAGTTTTGCGATACCGCGTTCGATCGCTTTTGTGGCTTCGTTCGTTCCTTTCTTTATCTTTCCAGTATCTCGCGCCATCTCAAGCGCGCTGAGCGCCTTGTTTGCAAGTTCAGCGGGTACTTCAAATTTTATATATGTTTGTGCCATATTAATTACTTCCTTCAGGACAATTGTCCTTCATCATTCACTTGATCAAAAGTATCGACTTCTCTACAGCATGGGGTGGTATATATTTTGCGCTTATGAGGTTTCTTCATTTCCGGGGTATACTGCAAGCAAATCCTGCGAAACTGCCCTTACCAGAGTATAATTCCCATTTCTGATCACATTAAATTGCACAGAGCTATCCTGCGTGATATTGCGTTCCAGGCGGGTGAGGTTTTTCAGGGTATTTGGGTTCACATCGAGATAAGCCGACATCCGCTCATAGCTCCCGTTGTTCATCCTGATCCCCATATAATACTGTTTTGCAAAACTAATATTTGAGGTAATTGTCTGGAACGGGGCATCCGGTACTTTGCTGAGCAGACCCCTATAAGTATTGTATGACGTGTTGGTCTCATTCAGGGTCGTGGTTATTTCAAGAACGTCGATCACTATCTGCTGCGGGGCGAGTATGACAGGTGTCCCCATGACATTATAAAACCCTTGCATGCCAGCATCCTGTCTTATAAGCATGGAGTGATAATCATAATAGTAGGGGGAAACAATGTATTCAAAATCGTTCTTTTTAGGATCCATCGTGCTAAGAAGCAGGAACGACTTGTTATTGCCGTATCTCATTTCAGAATAGAACATCTTTGTTGTGTTTGATTTATATATAGAATCTACTTCAGCAAGTATCGGTTGAACAGTTTTTGTCCATTCCGTCATCTGCGGGGTCATACTTTCAAGATCAATAAAATCTGCGCTTACAGCGCCGCGCGGTGTCATGTTAAGAGCATCCGAGATGGAATAGAAGGGCTGGTCGAACGTCCAGAAATCCGGATTATATATCTCCTGCTGTGTTTCCTCTTCTGTTTGCTGTGTAGGGATATTCTGAAATATAAAATAAAAAAATACCGAGCCAATCATTATGAATGCCAGAAAAAATGCCATTAATTTATTTGCGTCCTGCTGTTTCATGCCCCTTCATATTACCTGCATAATAATAAAACAGATGGTGTATAACTGCAACATGCACGATCAGATCACGGACGATATCAGCACAGGGGTGATGAATGCCTCGATGAACGCAGCTACCGCGATCAATAACAGAGATGCAAGCGCCACCTTCAGAGTCTCATCGAGAAGTTCATTTTCATCCCTTTTACCTCTCAGGAATTCCACTCCGAACTTCATGCCAGAAGCTGACACAATAATAAATGCCCCTATCTCAATAACTCCGTGCGCCGCTACAAAAGCGGTTGCCGTCGTTACAGGGAATATACCATAGACCAGCCCCTTCGGCAAAAATAGAAAGTGAAAGCAAAAGGTAGGAAATGTTATCTCTGACAAAACCGGTCAGGATTCGCGGCGATCTCACAATAAATTCACGGGCGGATCTGTATGCATCGATATCAGGCTCCAGTACACGAACGTTTCTCCATGTAATTATTTTTCTTACGTCTAAAAATCTCCGCGCAACTTTTATATACGATGTACGCATTTAGACATTGATGTACAAAAATGTACAGTGATAATTATGAAAGAATATATCCTGAAACTCATACAGAAGCAGTCTCTCACATCTGACGAAGCAGAGATCGCCATTTCAAAGATCTTCACCGAAGCGACTGATGCCCAGATAGCTGCGTTCCTGACTGCGTTGAAACTGAAAGGCGAAACACCCGATGAGATCGCAGGACTTGCGCGCGGCATGAAAAAGGCTGCGAACCTGATTAGACCAAAGGTCAGTGGCACGCTTGTGGATACATGTGGAACAGGAGGCGACTCCACGGGCACCATCAACGTCAGCACAGGCGCAGCGATAGTGGCTGCGGCTGCCGGCGTACCTATCGCAAAGCACGGCAACTATTCCATCACCTCAAAATCAGGGAGCGCTGACGTGATGCGCGAACTCGGCATCAGGATAGATATGTCCCCGCAGGAGGTGGAAAAGACCATAGAGAACGTTGGCATCGGATTCATGCTCGCCCCGGTTTTCCATCCTTCCATGAAACGCGTCGGTCAGATAAGGCGCGAACTCGGGTTCCGTACAGTATTCAATATCCTGGGACCGCTCACCAATCCCGCAGGCGCAGAGGCGCAGGTGATAGGCGTGTTCGATGGCTCCATGTGTGAGACCATGGCGAACGTCCTGAAAATAATGGGAACAAAAAGGGCTCTCGTAGTGCATGGGAGCGGGATGGATGAAATATCAAATATCGGTGAAACCCGGATAGTTGAACTCAATAGCGGAAAACTCACAAAATACACAGTGACGCCTGAAAAACTGGGTGTTAAGCGCGCAGACGTTGAAGATATCCTTGGAGGGACCCCGGAGGAGAATGCAAGGGATATCGTGGACGTAATGAAAGGGAAAAAGGGAGCGAAACGCGACATCATTGCCATCAATGCAGGCGCAGCGCTGTTTGTAGGCGGGAAAGCAGATAGTCTCGCCGCTGGAATAAAAATAGCAGCCCAGACCATAGATAACGGCAAAGCCCTGGATAAGCTCAAGGATTTCGTAAAAGCCGCCGGAGACTCTGAAAAACTATCACGATTTCTATGACTGAAGAGAGAATATAATGAAAATCAAGATTTGCGGTATCAAGACCGAACATGACCTTACAGTGGCGATAAATGCAGGAGCCGACGCTGTAGGCTTCATCACCGACGTACCTGTGGACTCACCCAGGAATATCACTCTTGCCGAAGCATCGCGGCTGATATCGAAAGTGCCCGTGTTCGTGAGTTCGGTGCTTGTAATAATGCCGGAAAATGCACAGCAGGCAGTGCGCATGATACAGGCGGCAAGACCGGCGGCTGTGCAGATACATAATGCTCTGCCGTTATCTGAACTTGTGAAGATCAGGGCGACGGGCGTTAAACTCATCAAAACGATCCCGGTGGAACGGAATGCGGATGCAGATACATTGATAAAGCAGGTCAAAGAGCTTTCCGGGGTTGCGGATGCTGTCCTTCTCGATACTGCGTTTGATGGAAAGACCGGTGGAACGGGAATACCGCATAACTGGGAAGTAAGTTCAAAAGTTGTCCTGAACGCAAGCATCCCGGTCATACTGGCAGGCGGGCTGAAACCTGAGAACGTCAGGGATGCGGCAGGATGCGTGCGCCCGTATGCTGTGGATACCGCTTCGGGCGTGGAGACTGGCGGAAAAAAGGATGAAAAGAAAGTGCTCGATTTTATCAGAAACGCGAGGATGTATGAAATTTGATATTAGTGAAAAGGAATTCATCCGTCTTTCAGAAGAAAAGCCAGTTATTATTCAATTGATGGCAGAGGTAAAAACCTCATGCACGCCGCTTGAGCTTTACGCCTCAATGGACAAAAAATGCGCATACCTCCTTGAGTCTGTTGAAAAGGAGAAAAAACATGCCAGGTTCTCATTCGTAGGCACCCAACCTGATGCGGTCGTCACGGTAAAAGACCGCATGGTAGCGCTTGATTACCCAAAGAGAACGGGTCTGATAGAGTTCATAGAGTCTTCGCTTTCAAATGTCTGCGATCTTAAAAACTCTGCGCGAAGGAAGATGGGTCTATCAAATATCGGGAATGGGAAAGAAGGCATGCTCAGGGCGGGTTTTGATACCATGGATGCTGTAAGGATGGCTTTCGCAGCAACTGGTGTGAAATTTATCGGCAGCGGTTTTGACAGGCAGACCTTTATTGGAGGTGCTATCGGCTTTTGCGCTTATGATATGGTGTACGACTGCTGGCTTGACATCCCGGCAAAAAAGAGCAATACCCCGGATGCGCAATTCGCGCTCACCACAAAGACAGTGGTCTTTGATCACCTGACCGAAAAGACGTATGTTGTCCTGACGCCGTTCGTGCTGGATGATGCAAAAGAAGCGTACAGGGCAGCGCAGGAAGAAGCCAGGAAACTTGAAGCCATCATAAAAGCCGCAAAACCGGATTCAGAAAACAAAAACAAACCCCTGAGCATAACACCCAACATGGAGAAAAGCCAATACGAAGACGCTGTCAGGAAAGCCAGGAAACACATAATTGACGGCGATATCTTCCAGGTGGTTCTCTCGCGGCGGTACGAAGTGATAACCGACCAGTCGCCGCTTGAGCTGTATACAGCACTGCGAATCGTTAATCCAAGCCCCTATATGTACCTCTTTGAGTTTAACGGTACTGGTATAATAGGAGCAAGCCCTGAGACCCTGCTTTCAGTCCATAAGCGAAAAGTCATTATCAATCCCATCGCAGGTACCTGCCCGCGCGGGAAGACGCCTGAGGAGGATGAAAAATTCGCAAAGGAGATGCTTGACAGCGATAAGGAGCGCGCCGAGCATGTGATGCTTGTTGACCTTGGGCGCAATGATGTTCGGATGGTCTCAAAAGGCGGCACGGTCAAAGTGGACGATTTCATGTCTGTGCTGAAATACTCGCACGTCCAGCATATCGAGAGCACGGTGTCAGGCATGCTTCGGGATGAGTGCGACCAGTTCGATGCCACGCGCGCCATTTTCCCCGCAGGCACGCTTTCCGGCGCGCCAAAGATCCGCGCGATGGAGATAATACACGACCTTGAAAATGACGCCCGCGGAATCTATGGCGGAGGTGTTGGATATTACTCATGGAACGGTGATGCGGATTTCGCTATCGTGATAAGGACGATCATCAAGAACGGCAGGAAGGCGATAGTGCAGGCTGGCGCCGGCATAGTCGCGGATTCTGACCCTGAGTACGAGTATAACGAGACCGGGCGCAAGATGGCGGCGATGATAAAGGCGATTGGAGGAAAATAATGGTTTCGATCTTTGAGAATAAAAAACCGCAGATAAACGCAGATGAACGCAGATTTATTGATTCAAATTCTCAGCGTATATTTATAAATGATCGTGATAACGATTCAATTAATTCACCGCAAAGTTCGCAAAGATCGTTTCTGCCCTTTGAGTTCGAGAGTGGGGAAATACTACAGCAGCGAAACGGAACACGGATGACGCGGATTGGACGGATTTTCACGGATCCGCGAGCATCCGCGTCATCCGCGCAATCCGTGTTCTATCGTAGTCCTTCCAGTATGAAAAATTCGCTATCTGCCTTTATCCATGTTCATCCGCGGCTAATTAATTGTGTTGGAGGGGTATGAAAGTATTATTCGTTAATAACAAGGACTCCTTTGTCTGGAACCTCGTGGATTATGTTTCGATATTCGAACCCGAAACTGTCGTGGTTCCGAACACAATTTCTCTGAAAGAAGTAAAAGAAATTAATCCTGACGCCATCGTGATTTCACCCGGTCCCGGGCATCCCGCGAACCCGAAGGATAGCGGGACATGTCTCGATATCATCAGGGAGGCGCGCGTCCCTCTGCTTGGCGTGTGCCTTGGTCACCAGGCGATAGCCGTGGCTTTTGGCGGGGAGGTGAGCCATTCGCCATCGGGACCGCTGCATGGGAAGACAACACCCATTCATCATAACGATAATGGCATTTACCAGGGGCTGCCGAATCCTCTTGTTGGAGGGCGGTACCACTCGCTGGCGATCACGAAGCTGCCGCAGGAGCTTGAGGTGACAGCGAGGACTGAGGATGGGATAATTATGGGGATCAAACATAAGCAGAGACCGATATATGGGTTGCAGTTCCATCCTGAGTCCGTGCTCACGCCTGATGGATTAAGGATTGTTGAGAACTTTTTGAAGGTGGCGCGGGGGAAAAGCCACCATATCCGCTCCCAGAAACCCACTGCCGAACTTGCAGATAATATTGAAACAGCAATGCAGGAAACAAGAAAAGCAAAGTTGAGAAGCTTTTGATTGGTTGAATCCACATTATAATAATCGTGTTTCAACAAGTCATGATCTACTTCCCATATCCCTCAACTCAAACCCCACAACCCCCTTCTCCCTCATCATCTCCTGAGCCCCCTTCGTAAACCCTTTTTTCGAAAAGAGCATATAATATTCCCTGCGCCTCCCTTTTCGCCATTCAACCAGCTCTTTCTTCTCGAACAGTTCTTCAACAACTTCCTTCCCTGTACTGCGCTCAGTCCATTTTATCTCTCCAAAAACAATCTCTCCGGTTCTCTCATTAAGCGCCACAAGGTCTATCTCATCTCCTCTCCTGTTCCACCAGGAACCGATACTCGTGGGCTCAAATGGCAGCCTCTCCGCCATCATCTCCCTTACCACATCTTCCACGGCTTTACCCATATAATTGGGCATCTCCTCCTTCACCCTCTTTAAAACCAATTCATTCCTGCCCATCTCGATGAAGGAAGTATTGGGATACCACATACGACCCGATAAACACAAGGAGCATTCTTGAAGATGCGCTGTAAGCGTCCCAGTGTTTCTGAAATATGGAGAATACAGAAGGATCAACATACCTGAAGTTCTGAGAACTCTTTCAGTAATAGCCCGCTGCTTTTTTTATCTACAAAGAAATAGTTGCCAACTGTTGGGAAAAAACCGACAAGTTGACAGAACCCGCACAATCTATTCTTATTAAGCATACAAAAACTTGATAAACAGCCAGCTTCATTCAGAGCGCAGGTGAAAATATGAGTGAATGTTTCCTTTGCAAGACCGCACTTGAGCCGGTCAATGATTCTGAAATAGAGGGCATAGACCTGTGTGTTGACTGCTGTGAAAATCTTGACGCTGTTATGAGAGATTATCTTACCTCAAGTCCGGGGGGTCTTGACCTTGTCCTTGATATAATCGCGGACGACCTTTCAAGCGCGGAAAGCAGGCTGAAAGAGCCGCTTATGGATATCATCAGAGAAGTGATGACTGAGGAGTAATACTCCTCTTTTCAAGTTGTGTAGAACATCTTGCCAACAAGCATTACTATTAAAAATAGAATTAAAATGAGTAATGCTATAATTATATCATCCTTATCAAGATTCATTTTTCCGTTCATTTTTCTGTCTCCTGAAATTATACAATAACCCTAACTTTTTGAAGGTATATAAATCCATCCAAAAAATCACACCCTGCTATTTCCAGCGCTGCGCCTTTGTTTCTTTCATGAACCTTCCCGAAGCAACGCTCACCATGTCCCTGGGGATGGAGTGCTTGTTCAGTATCAGGTAATCTTCGATTATATTCAATTCATTCTGGTATGCAGGCGCTATCAACTCCGAATACTCGACGCCGTCGTTAGTGAGGACATACTCGTACCTCTGCTTCCACCTGCCTTTATTCTCGAAATATCGCAGGTCTTCATCCACCATACCCATTGCAACGAGAAGCTGGATATCCTCGAAGAGCTTATCGCTGTAGGGGAATCCGTAGCGGTTGTGGAATTTGTAATCCATGAGGTTTCGCAGTTTCTCTATCTTCCCGAGTTCCCTGACAAGATAATATATTTTAGCGATATTGCGAAGCCTCGGCATGGTTATCCGCCCTTCGCCCTGGCTGCTGAACAGCCTGTGAGCGCTGTAGAATATGAGCAGCAGCCCCTCGATCGGCAGGTAGTTATCGTTCCGTATGAAATGCAAAAGCGATGGAGATAAGCCCTCTATCCCAAGCAGAAAATCATGGGATGCATCTGAAAGTGTGGAATCGTCTTCGGTTCTTGAGAACACGCACAGCGATATCTGCCTGGAGATAGCCCTGACAAGACCGTTAGCAAGTGCGGATTCATCGTAGAAGAACCCCTCTTCATTGCCCAGCTTTACCCTCGTGCTCTTCGGGATGCCGCTTGCGACGTCGAGGTCAACGAGCACGGGCGCTCCGTACTGTTTGCTGAACCGCTTTGCAAGCTCGTTCTCGAACATCTTCTTTGCCACCCCGTTCCTTGCAATGGTGGAAAGAGCCATGCGCGTCTTCGGGTTGAGGTTCTTATGAGTGAAGCGGGATACCGCATTGCAGATGCTGCCGTTCCTGATGTTCAGTACCAGTTTTTTTGCATTCTCATCGCCGTTTGCCTCAATGAAGTTCAACAGATCGCCATCGTTGTATGAGGTGAAAAACAATGCGACAGTGGCTCTCACGTCTTTTCCTGCGCTTTCATGGTGGCTGATCGCGTTCTCAAGAGCATGGAGCAGCATCACCCGCGCTCCCTGGGTCACAGGGTTATGTATTATGGCAGAATAATGATGCGCCCTCGCAATTAACATGGATTCGGCTGCCGTCATTGCCATGTCCTCATCGAAACTGGCGCTTCCGCCCAGCACAAGCCTTCCTTCAGACAGGGAGAGACTTCCTACTATCTGGTCCACATCCACGAGCCCGAGAGAGACGCCTGTGTGGTAAGAGTCGCGAAGCAGAAAATCGATCCTGTCAGCGTCTATGTCGTTGGAGATTATCTGTCCAAGATAGGGGTGCGGGAGCGCATCAATATCACCCGTTGCCATGCGGGCGACCTCTTCAAAGAAAGGACCAGCATCGTTAACCGATGCTGCGATCTCAGGTTTTGTGTGCAGCGAGTTCGAGATGATATGGCGCGAGAACATCTCGTGGCTTTTGAGCTTCTTGCCGCCTGTCACAGGCTGGTATGCGGGATTCCGTTTCAGCACGCTCTCTACCACATGGGAGAAGGCGCTGTGACCGATGTCGTGAAGAAGCGCCGCTAGCCTGACCTTAATGATCTCTTCCCCTGATAGCCCAAGCGCCTTTGCTATCTTATCTGCGATGAACATGGTCCCCACGCTGTGCTCGAAGCGGGTGTGGTTCGCACCAGGGAAAGCCAGGTCTGCAAGACCGAGCTGCTGGATGCGGCGCAGGCGCGCCATCTCAGGAGTGCTGATGATGATGTGCTCGAGTTCGCTAAGGTCAACACGACCGTAGATGGGGTCGATGATGGAGGGCATGATAGATTATATGGTGTGGATGATGTATTAAAATGAATGTTTTTTGTTTATTATTTTTTTACTGAATCTTTCGATAAGAAAATCACTTCTGTTGTCATGGAGCCGTTCAATGCTTCCCCCCATAGTCTTTCTAACAGTAGAAACAAAAACAAATTCTCCGAAACTACCCAAACGTGTTGTATCAGATACAACAATGAGGTCTATATCGCTAAATTCACCCGGACTCCCGTATGCCCTTGAACCCCAGAGCCACAT
>JAYTKX010000044.1:0-13162 GCA_043729865.1 Methanobacteriota archaeon | reverse complement strand
TACTGAAGTTAAGTTGTTACGACCAAAAATCAACTAAATTCTGGAAGGCACAAAGGTGCCTGCTATTGCTTTCAATTTTTGAGTGGGAAACTTGGGTTCTAATGCAAGTTTTATAAATAGTTCTCCAATCTTATACCCCGTATGAGTAACTTTAAATGTCGATATTTTTAGTCTCCTTTTAGCAGGAAAAGGCGGATTAGAGTCAATCGGCTCGTTTTCAAACTTATAAATTAATAAAGCTCCTATCGAACCATTCTCTTTAAAATAAACCCAGCATTTTCTCCCCTCTCTTGAAATTTTCTTAAACCATGTCTCAAACTCTCCATAATCTTCTTTTAATGATTCAAAAAACGGATCATTCATATCCAGTTTATATACAGGCATCTCCTTAAGTGCTGGAGGATGAGCTACCTTTTCATTAAAAACGTCTTTTCCAAAGATTTCAAATGCCTCATCAATATATAGTACTCTGTCCTTAATTCCCAATCTATCGGACTTCTTTTGTATTCCTTTATCCTCTGTGATCAGGAAATCAACAGCGTCTTTATAAACTGAATACAATATCGAATTGTCAACGTAATCATTGGGATTTGAGGGATATCCAACAAGATTTAAAAAATTAGTATCCGCGTCCATGTCAGGGGGTGACTCCAACCGTGGATAGGTATTAATTTTGGATAAAGCAACTTTCTTTCTATTCTCATTCAAGTCTCTTTTTAATTCTTCGACTGATTTGGGGTGAATAAGTATTTTTGCATCTATATCATTTAATATTTTTAATAATTTTTCTAAATTGCCCGGGAGGACATGGTCATTTTCTCTGTAAATAAAGATGTTCGTATCAATTAATATGCGCATTCTACCACCCCTCAGGCAGCGCCCGCCGCTCATGAGCATCCATTTATTGCTCCCCCCTTTGCGTTCTTCGCGCTCTTTGCGTTGCATGTTTTAATCTCACCCCAAAGTACGCAGAGGGCGCAAAGACCGATTTTAGGATGCGGATGAAGGAGGATGCCATATTAGCAAATCTGCGTTCATCAATGCCGAAACCCTGCGGGTTCTCGACTCCGCGCACACGTATGCCCCGAAGGGCATATGTGGACACGCCCTCCAGAGGCGTGACTCTGGGCGCCTTTATCTGCGGTTTGTTTTCCAATAAACCCATACAAGAATCAGCTTGATATTGATCAGCGGTTTCTAATTTTTCTAATTCCCGCGAATGCAAAATCAGTAAACTCATCTTTCCCTCCTCAAAATCCCACTTGGCACAGGCACAGAATCCTTCTTCACCCTGCCGATGAACGACGCCCTCTCCTCCAGCCCTCGATGAATCATATCCTGCAACTCCTCCAGAAAAACTGGCGAAACGTTCCTCAAAACCTCAACATCCTCGCCATTATCAAGCAAAACCGACCAGATGAACCTGTCATTTTCCTTGTCATAAACGATCTTATTCTTCCCCGCAACAGTATGCGGCACAGGAACTTCAAGCTCCCTCAAGATCAGCTCCCTTATCAGGGATGCAGGAGAAACGCCCTTCTTCTCGCAGAATGCCTTGAACAGGGTAATTTCGTTCATTGGCATCTTGGCTGAGACTGACTTAAATTCCATAATCAGGTATAATAAGGGCTGATATCTATTAAATCTTTTGTGTCAACCCACGTTGACATAAAAATTATTAAACATCAGGATTACTCATCCATAGATCCGCACGCTGCTTATCATATTTTTGATCCGGGAAAGTTCCGCGCGCGGCACATCGATAAGTACACGGTCATCCTGCAATTTGGTTTTCAAAATATTCAGGAGTGTTTCTTTTGCAGGCACTTCAACTATATTTTTATCCTTATCAAGTCGCATCTCCCCCAGAATCAATAAGCCATGAGGAGTTTTTGCCAGGATTTTAACATTCCATGTGCTCTGCCCTGCATCATAATAAACATCACCGGCAGAAACTAATTCCCCTATATTCTCAATGAGATATTCTTTTGCAGTTTCGTATATTTCTTTATGCATATTACTCCTTTTCTAATTTGATCATCCAGCATCTTGTGGCATTCCATGCCATAAGAAATGCTTCAAGTCCACATATCATATATTCTCCATTTGGTTCATCCGGATCATGGTATACGATTTCATCATCTTTAAAGCCAACTATTACTATGAAATGACCAAAACCACCTACTCCGCCGTAAATGTGGCTCGGGTCGATCAGAACTATTACAGGTCTTCCTTCATTTATTTCTTGCTTGAGGTCTTCAATGTTTGCATTCTTGACCGATGATGCTTTTACTCCAAATCTCTGAAAAGCTGCTGATATTTGCGTTGATGTTGTGCCAAGTTCGGTGGTGCCACAGGCTTCCATAATTTCTATTTCTGTTTTTGTGATTCTGAGGGCTGCAAGGACCATTCGCAGACAAGCGGGTCCGCATGTATACCAGCTTTCCTGCTTGAAGTAAGGGACTTTAATATTAAATGACATATATTTAAAAATTCTCCATATCAACACACTTTGATCGCATTACATTTATCAATTATATTCTCCAATTCTCCCAGTTGAAAATAATCCAGAGGACGTTCTGCTGAGAGAGGCTCCTTTGCCAGATCAGGGAGTTCAATATATTTTCTGGTGGCAAATACTTTCTTCAAAAGCTCTAAGAATTCCAGTTGTTTGGAGCTATAGTTGTTGTTCTTGATAATGAATTCTTCAAATCTCAATTCAATCAGTTCTGCTGGATTGTTATCTTGACCCAAACCTATTATTCCACGTAAAAACACCACGAAATCCTTTTTCTGGTATTTCTGAATACTTTCAATAGTCATTTCAGGCCGGAGTTCAGCCAATTGTGCCTCCAACTGTTTTAATTCAGAAGACGTAATACCTTCACCGCTTTTTATTTTATTCACAAACGGGTTTTTCTCCAAAAACTCCTTTAGCCTGCTGTCCTCTTTTATTTCTTTCTCATATTTTTCCCTGCTCAAGACTAAATCGGGCGCATCAATTTGAACAATTTTCCTCTTATCCGGCTCATAAAACTTCATTAACGGCGCCAGTTCCCGTACCATGAATTCAACATCATCAAAGGTCAGGTCTTCCCAGAATTCATCCTGAAGAACTTTCATTATTTTATCTCTGTTGTTCCTTATCTCGTTCAAATTGTCTTTTCGAAGAATGTTTCCCGCCATCTCCTGTACATACTGTCTTGTTTTTTCTATCTTATCGAGTTTCCGGTCTAAAACATAACCAAACAATTTCTCGGTATTCAGAATGAAGGAGGAAATGTTCGGGTTAGTCCCCTGGTTGAGAATCATGAGTGGAGAAATTTCCTTCTTTAATGCATCAACATATTTTTCAAGATTAAAGGAGTTCTTTTCAATTTCGTATATAATGGACAATTTCTCCCTTACAATAAAAGATTCCTTGTCAAGGGACTCGATAGGCTCCATAATTTTATCAGAAACCATTTTCTTCTGATTCTCATCAAGCTGTTTTTTCAACAATTCAACACGGTTTTCAAATATCCGGGCAATCACATCCATTTGAGGTTTCCGCACTTCTGAAACCTTAAACTCGTGATATTTAATATTTGAATGACTGCCAACCTTAAAATCAAATATTTTGAAGTCCTTTTTATCCCTGTCCGGCAGCCATTCCGGGTGTTTACATGCATTCAGGTTCCTCGTACCTCTTCCAACCATCTGCCAGAACCTGATATGGGAAAAAACAGGTTTGACAAAAACAAGATTGCAGACTTCCGGAACATCCACTCCGGTATCCAGCATTCCAACAGAAAGCGCAATCCTTGGCTCAGATTGTAGCTGGAACCGTAAGACTTCATCTTCTGCTCTATCCATATTCGAAGTAATGACCTGCACATCATTGGAAAGATTGGGAAATAATTTTCCGAAAATATCTTTCATATGCTGCGCATGCCGCCTGCTTGCACAGAAGAATATCGATTTGCACGGCTTTCCTTCATCTGATTTATAACAGAGACTCATAAATTCGCGGATAATAAGTTCGTTTGTTTTATCATCCATGAAAACTCTATCAAATTGAGCTCCGGTATATTCCACATAATCCGGATCCTCTTCCTGCCTCCTGATCTGGTCTCTCAGGGATTTTGTCAATTCGCCTGCCTTAATACCCAAAGATAATACTTTTGTGTCTATGATTTCTGCATTATACGGAACTAAAACTTTATCTTGAACAGCTTCGTCATATGAATATTCAACAGTTGGTTTATTCTGCTCACATTCGAATAATTCATAAGTATTCTTGGTTTCATGCTCTCTCGGAGTGGCGGTTAGACCGATCTTGATAGCATCGAAATATTGGTTAATCAGATTATTCTTATCATAAATTGACCTGTGAGCTTCATCAAATACTATCAAGTCAAAAAATCCCGGGCTGAATTTCTCAAAGAGCTTTTTTGGATATCCGCCCATCAATGTCTGGATTGTTGAAACATAAAGTCTGGCACTTGTTGTAAAACCTTCACGCAAATCAGCTACAGGTTCAGTAAAAAACTGTTTAAATCCATTGGATTTAGCCTGATTGACAAGAGGTATGCGGTCAGCGATAAATAATACATTGCGTATCATATTCGCATTGATCAGTAGTTTAATCACGGCCATTGCCACTCTTGTCTTCCCGGTTCCTGTTGCCATCTGAACAAGAGCTTTTCGATGCCCTTGTGCAAAATGCTCGCTCAATGCTCTTACAATTTGAAAGTTTCTCGGTCTGTCAATAATGCGAGGGTCAATATTCACATTTCTGAGGTCTCGGTTTTGATTATGCAGGTCGCTTCTTCTCTTGAGGTCTTCCTGTGTAAATGGTCCGCTCACTTTTCGCTCAATTCCATCCTCATCAATAAAACGCCAGGTTGTGCCATTGGTTAAAAAGATGGGAATCTTTCTATTTACCTGCAATTCAATATCTTTAGAATAGGTTCTTGCCTGAATTCTGCCCTTTTCTTCATTTAAAGAATAACGTTTGGATTCAATAATTGCTAAAACGGTAAAATCTTCATTCAATAAAACATAATCAATAAACCTGTCAATACCCTTTTCGATACTATCAACATTAAAAAGAATAAAATGTTTCAGGTTGAAATCCGATTTTATGGAATTAACTTCTTCTTTAATGTATTTATCAATCCAGCCTATTTTAAGTAAAACGGGGTCTATAAACTCTTTACGGGTTTGGTGTTCATTGATTGATTTTAGAATCTCGTCTGTTTCAGCACCCATTTTTTAATAGAATATATTTCATTAGTTATAAATTGTCTTCTTTTTCTCGAAAACGCATCATTGAAAGGATTTCATTTGATCACATCCACAAGCGCCACCCTCTCCAGCACAAGTTCGGGGATCTTCTCCTCTCCCGCAGCTTCAAGCTCCTTATCCGTGATGCCGAATGCCTTCATGAGCGCCTCTTTTTTAGACTCATTATATGCAAGCACAGGCTCATGTCTTATTTCATCAAATCCCGAAAGCTTCGCATCCCCGACAGCCACGAGCACGATATTGTTCTCACCTTTATGTATCCCCAATTTCACAGCCCTGCTTATCTGGCGCGTGCCTGCGGCATACAGCATTATTTCCTTGGCGAGGTCGTTCGCGATAGCGGTCCCTGTCCTGAATGAATTTATTGCTTTCACGACCGCGAACCTGATGTGTTTCTCGCCTGCTATCTTATCAGCATCCAGCACCTGAAGGGTGAGGTTCTTCTCTTTGCTGATCTTTTTAAGCTTATGCAGGAACTCTTCCACATTATCTATGGACACCCTGCCTTCAAGGATGTGTATCATCGATCTTTAAATGGGGTTTTTCAAGAAAAAGGTAGCGATGAAAAAATAGTTAAGCTCAGGATGCAGTAGTAAAATGTATGATACTTGATGAGATGATCACAAAGATAGAAAATGTTAGCAAAAGCGAAGTTAAAAGGGTAGCGCCCACAAACTGCAGGGATATCCATGAAATCATCAGGGAGTCATTTCCCAGAGGCCCCTATGAGAAGATGGTTTTGGGCTATCTGACGTCCCTCTGCGCTGAATACATGTATCCAGGAACTTTTGAACTTGAGACGAACGGGCTTGACTATGTCGGGTTTGAGCTTGAAAGAGGCAATATCCAGGTTGATATCGCAGGGAATAACCTCGGCTCTTGTATGAGATCCGGAAAGATAATTGCCAAAAAAGCTGGCGATGAAACTGGAAGCTCTATGACAGGCGGTGAGATCGATGCGGATGAAATAAAAAGCATCGGCAATACCATAGGAGGAAAGATCAGCGCGAGAAAGGCGCACAGTATCTCAAAAGACCAGGGAGCGCAGATATTTATTAAGGGAGTTAAGTATAAACGCGGTTTCCTTAGCGGGTTACTGGGCAGATGAGCCGAATTTCACGACAGGACATGCCCGCGTACACTTCCCGCAGCGTGTGCATCTGCCGCTTATGCGCGCAGTTCCATTAACAGTTATAGCGCGACCAGCACACTGTCCAACGCATACGCCGCATCCGGTGCATGCAAGAGCGCGAAGGACCGTCTTTTCTGCAAGCCATATCAAATCCCGCGCCTCATCTTCGTTTGCGCCCCGTGCCACAACAGTGCCGCTTGCATAGACATGGACATTGTTCTCTCCTGTCTGCGCAATGATCACGCCGTCGATCGAATTTGTTTCTCCGATGATATCGAGAAAACCTGTTTCGGATATCTGCTGCAGGTTTAGCGGCGCGCCAAAACTGCCCTCTGCTGTCATCCCGCCTGCCCTGCACGGGCGGTAGCCAATTGTCATTGTGAAGTGCACGGGTTTTTTACTGCATTTCGGGACGATGTTTATGCCCTTCTTTTCCGCGATCATCTGAATGGACTTTGGAAGCGCCTGCCAGCGCCAGAAGCCATATCTTACCCATTCTTCAGGCAGTCCGCTGCGGGATGCATAGCTCAGAAGGTATTTTTCAAGTTTTTCGCCAAGCTCGGGATGGATCTCGGACAATCTTGTGAAATCTGCCATGCTTGCTGAAGGACACAGCCAGCACCCTATCCTGTCAAAACCTTCCTCGTATAAAGGATTGTATTTTGCTTTCTTCCAGAAAAGATACAGCCATACGTGAAGAGCTGTCCAGTTCTGGATTGGAGTTGCTCCTATCTGGTTCCCGACCCATGGGTTCTTCCAGATGTGGTCGCTGTTGGCTCTTACCTCGCTCTCGTATTTTCGCTGCCCGATAAAAGTGAGGCATCCGTTCTCATAATTGTTCTCGATGAGCTGGGTTATCGCGCCGAGCTTGCATACCTTGCAGCACCATCTTGCTTCGACCGTGGGAGGTCCGAAATTGTCTATGGAATTCCAGAATGAATCCCCTGATGAGTGTATCTTCAGCGGCAGCCCGAGCTCTTTTGCGGTCTGTTCCACATTTTCCACAGTCTCGCTGAACTCAAGTCCGGTATCAGCAAAAAGTATGTCGAAATCACAGGCAGCGTCGCGTACAAGCAGCAGGGTCACAAGGCTGTCCTTTCCACCTGAGAATGAAACAGTGACCGGTTTTCCTGTAGTCCCGGCGACGTTCTTTATGAAGTTGTGCGACTTTTCCTCAAATTTTTTTAATATATGCATATTTGCTGCAACTGCATCGTCCCAGGTTTTTTCTCCTGCCTGCGGTCGCGCTGTTCGTTCGGGTTTGCCGTTCCAGCGCGTTTTCACAGCCATGCCCTTCTCATGTGTGAGCATACGCTGCGCATTCATGCGCGCCCTTCCTGTAGCGATGACCTCGTTGTGCGGATCCAGCACGATCACCTCGTCGTCCTCGACTATGCTCGCCTCAGCGTCGTTCACTCCGGGAGCAAGCACCGAAGCGCCTTTTATTAAAAAATCAACCGCGCCCTTATCTACGACGAGCCATTTCTTCCCCCCCACAAGCCGGCGCGCTCCTTCAAGCCTGGGGATGAACACCCATTCCATCCTTTCAAGTTCAAAACGCAAAGCGCCCATAATTGCGCCGTCAAATACCACTTCGTCCATCCTGTCCTCGTATGGCGCCTTGTTCAGCACAACGAGCCTGCGTTCTGGAACAAGCCTGATACCGAACTGTTTTTCTGTTGTCCTGTTGATCAGATCGATATCATAGGGGAATGCAGGTCTGATATCTCCTGGCGGCGTTATTTCTATCTTTTTTGTGGCTGCTCCACAGGCGCATGTCTTCCCGAGTACGGGAAGGTTGCATGAGGGACACCAGTAAAGCAATAGCTCGCCGAGGTAATGGGTCATGGGTCTTGTGTAGGAAGTGGTAGTATTTATAGGATTATGCCGGGAGATCTGTTTGCGGGCTGCCTGTGCATATTTTAGATTTTTCTATCATGTATTACATTGTAATACATTATCTATATCATCCACACCAAATTCATGACCTATCTCCTCTTCAGTAGCATTTCCCTTCTTCAGACGGTCCAGTATCATTTGTGACAGCATATCGCTATATCCCATGTCATGGAAATGTCCTCCCTATCGCGTTCCCTTGAAGTGACGCTTTTGAAGACAAAAATATCCTCCAAAGATAACATATGAACCGAGAGCCTGTCCATCGAAAACAGAGTTAAGGCACGTTCCTTCATTGAGCTTGAAAGACTTAACCCGCCGCATACCGCATTTACGAATATGTCCCACCTGAACCCATCCTGATTTTCCATTATGAGGCTTGCCTGCATCTGTTTATATGGTCCTCGAATGGCAGGGATAAAATAACCTATTCGCGCCAGTGCATTTCCCAACCGTTCCATTTCAATCCCTGACCCGACGATGACATCGATGTCCTTGGTTGCATCTTTAAGGTTTTGAAAACTCATGGCTCCACCTCCGATGATGTAGATGTTCACACAGTCACTTAAAAGTCCATCGAGTCTCTCCATTTCCCTTTTCAGGTATTCACGGTCGAACATCTCAACTCACCTTTATGCTGTCAAAGATGTCCATGTATTCATTCCACGGAAGCACAAAGTTACTGTTCTTCTTTTTTATCCTGACATATTCCAGAAGCGACTCCATGTGCTCTGGAATATCATAAATCCTGGCGGCATTTGGCAGATTTTTTGCTCCTGATCGCATGATAAGTGCTGAGGCATAGGAGTTGTAAATAGGATTTTGCGGGTCTATCAGTACCGTGTGAATTATATGATCCTCAATGGTCAGTTTCCTCAGGGTGTGGAAATAATATCGCGTTCCGGTTATTAGCCTCAATCCATATCTTGAGAATACAGATATTGCAGTAGCCTGGATATTATCTGGTTCAATACCCTTTCCAGTATCGGTCTGCATCTTGAACAGGAATTCCGGACCGCGCTGCCACAGCATTACTGCATCTTCATCCCGAAGGCGCTGGTTTGCAACATGGCGCCAGTAGCTGTTTATGAAATCCGCTAATTGCCGGTGGCGTTTGTTTATTACGAATTTTCCTTTTTCTTTGAGTATGAGACCGTATTTTGATAGCTTTGACAGGGCTTCCGATACCGTGTGCCTGTTTAGAGCGGTCATTGAAGCAATTTCTGTGATATTATGCGGATGCATCAGCATGCCCAGGATTTCCATTGAAGAGTAAGAAAAGAGATATTCTATCGGCAGTCTGGGGTATTCTTTCATGAACTCTTCCAGTGAGCGGGCATGCAGGGTGTCTGAGCGTCTGATGAACGTCTTTTTTCCTTCTCTGTGCTTTTGCGCAAGCCCTTCTTCAACAAGTGAAGATACGGATGTGGAGATCGTGGAATGGTCTAATCCTAGCAGATGAGCTATTTCTGATATGGATTTTGGGTGTTTGAGTTCTTTGAATATTCTAAGGGCGGTGGGATTTGGCATTATATTGGATAATAATACCAACATGATATATAAATGTTGTTGGGATTATTGGACATTTAATTCATTCGCAAGCTTATTAATTTGGGCTCTGACGGTCTTAATCCCGTCTAATGCAAGCTCCCAATTGCAGAAATCATCTTCGACCTGAAATGAATAACCTGTTTTTTCCACAACATGTCCTTTCTTGAACTCGCCAAAGTCCATTTCATACCGATCTTGAAACATTTTGTCCAGTAACTTATATTCAGCAATCTGGCGATGAAGCCCGTTAATGACAAGCTCATTATTACTTTTCATAATGTGCTCATCGCTGGAATCTTTCATCTTGTAATGTTTTTTGCGGGCTCGGTCCAGACCATTCTTTCAATCTCGATGCGACAAATTCAAATGTCTTGTGATGCTGTTTAAATTTATCAGTAGCTCTATAGGCATTGTCTTTGAATTCAAGATAATCAGAAAGGTGATTGTCAATCAAAATCTCCATCTGAAACTTTACCCGA
The DNA here is from genome assembly GCA_043729865.1 of Methanobacteriota archaeon. Lineage (GTDB taxonomy): Archaea > Halobacteriota > Methanosarcinia > Methanosarcinales > Methanoperedenaceae > Methanoperedens. Next base: position 2,815 of record JAYTKX010000044.1, on the reverse strand, counting down.
TCCATAAGAGCATGTTTTTCATTAACTCCGATCTTGTCAATTAATCTCTCCAATCCTTCATCTACCATTTGAATTGGAGTCTTCCCATCACTATTAGGGGCAAATAGTTGCATGACTATTTCGATTAGACCTCGACGAATCTCCTGCTGGTTTTTCATTTCTGGCAATAAAGTGATCGGGATTTCTGGAAGTCTTCTTAAATCTAAACCCATTTCTTTCGCTTTGATTAATTCAGTCTTTAGATGCTGATTTTCAATTTGTTCTTCATTTTTCAAGTTAAAGAAATCCTTTACGAAAATCTGACAAAAGGAACCGTCATCCACAAAATCAAATCTGCTGCTCATCACATCAGGTGGACTTTCATGAGGAAAAAGTCCATAATTACCAAGATAGCGTGGGTCAATAGCTCTGTATTTATCAAGCTGTGCTTCTTTCGATTTTTTATCTGCAGATAATTCCAGCACCAGCCAGCCAGTTTCTCCACTTGCTATTATATCTGGTTGACGTGAATCACCCTGTCTTGTCAGAAATGGTCGATCTACCACATAATTAAATCCTGCTGCTTTGAAAGGGCCTATGAAATTTGACTTTTTATATTCATGGAATAATTGTATGGTATTGCGCCAAAGTGCAATTCGATAATCTTGTTCAGGCAAATACTTCCACTCCGTCATGATAAATAGACGTTTTTCCTGCATTATCTTCACCCTGTAAAGTCGCTATTCTTGGCGCTGCATTAATGCATCCTTTTCCAGGAATAGTAAGATATGCAAAATCAGGTCCAACATCCATCAAAATACGATCCCACGTATGCAAATCCACGCCTCTGAATCTCTTGAAATCATCCTCAGATTCAGTTTCAACAAGCCACAGTTTCATTTCACCCGTTCCTGTCGCGACCTTCTTTGAAAAAGCTTCAAGATCTATTTCCTGGCTGAAATCCAGTTCGAAAGCGCCCATTGTTTTCTCACGAAGTTCGTTGGCTTCCTTTAGGGAATCTGCATAGCGGTTTGCCATCTCAGCTACAGAGATCAGAGCCTCATCAACATCCAGCGCTCTGTTTATTGTGGCTTTGCCATTGCTATACCACTCTGAAGACAGCACTACCTCACCTTCGGTTATTTTCTGCCATCTTGCGCTATAGATAGCGAATTCCTCTCTTGCTTCGTTAAGAACCCTATCCAGACCTTTAATTAATTTGTTTGCTCCGTAATATGCTTTTAAACTGAAATTAGCTGCATTTTCCTCATCTTGAGCAAGACCATCAGAAAATTTTAAACCCAAACCTCTCTGGCTCCATGATTCCTTTTTTTCCCAGTGTAAGAGATGATTTCTGGATAACCAGCATCTATCTAATCCCTTTCTTTCAAGCCATTTACCCATAAAAAAGTCTGATTCCGTTGCATCCATGAGACTGTATATTATCCATACACGGTCTCTTGTCGAATCCAGGAATAATGTATTTGAGAGGTCTCCATCTATGTTACCATACCAACCAACAGAATCGTCAAGTTTTCTCCAATTTCCTTCAGGACAGCCTGCGTCTGTTAAGGGTAGATTGCTCTCTATGAGATATGCTTTAAGCTGGGTTGAGTAGGTTTTCCCGAATATCTCTAAGGATTCTTCGTTATTTTCAAATCCTGCCTGCAATCTTTCTTTCAGGTCGCCAAGAGTCTTGATTTCACGCATGGTGGTTTCCCCTTATTCCTTTAAGGTATTCGACTATAGTTATCATATTTCCATGTCTTTATATATGTTTTATGTTATTATATATTCCTATAATGAGGGTACGAATAAATGTAAATTTTATCAAACTTACTGAACGAAGGCATTACGCCATCCTCTTCTTATTTACTTTCGCATCTCTACACCTAAAATTCAACCCACATTTTTCACATTGTGTGGGACATATTGGAGTCCCAAATCCAAACTCATCCCCCTGTCGCATAGTTACTAAAACAATATCTACAACACGAATATTCTCACCAGTTTCTTTAGCTATATTTCGACCTATTTCAACTACTTTCCGATTTTGCGTTTTTTCATCGATTACACCCAGGGATTTCAATAATGCAACAATTTGACGGTCTGTATCTTTATTCCACACACTTCTATCAAAATTGAACCTTTGTAAATACTCTTTAAAAGAACCGTGGTGTTCGTTAATTATTCTTTCAAACTCTCGTGCATTAAGGATGGTTGAACATACTTTCGCTGCATTGGCAATAATTTTCTTATTTTTCAAGATTCTTTCCTATGAAAATCCGCAGATTTCGCAGATTGGCGCAGATTTGTTGAACCTGATTCTTTCCTCAATTGTCATAATTTTATCGTTTGTTATGCGCAGAACTATATCTCGATTTTATATGACAATTCAGCCTTGACAGGACACTAGGCGATATACATCTCCAATTTCTCTCACTATTACCCCACCTTCTCCCTCACCATCTCCACTCCCCTCTCCAGCGCCTCCTCTATCTTCGTAACATCCGTCCCTCCCCCCTGCGCTATCCCAGGCTTCCCTCCTCCTCCTCCGCCCACGAGCTTTGACATCTCGCGCACCATCGCCCCTGCATTCACACCCATCTTCTGTGCGCGCGCGCCTGCCGCCACCACAATTTTCACGCCTCCCAGGTCGCTTGCAAGTATCGCCACAACACTATCATCCTTGCTGAACTCCGTGGCTGCCTTGATAAGCTCCTCCACATCTGCATGCGGTATTTTCTTTGAGAGGACTTTGAGACCGTTTATATCCACAGCCTCGCCCATCATCCCCTTCACCCTCGCTTCCGCAAGTTCAGCCTTAAGCCTCTCG
>JAYTKX010000043.1:0-4435 GCA_043729865.1 Methanobacteriota archaeon | reverse complement strand
CTCATCTGATGATATAGACCGGCACCTGTACGACGGCAAATGATCCTTTTAACCGATATCTACTCTTTCAATTTTACATATAAAATTGTAGGTCATTTTTCATTTTGGTCTGATTTAATTTCAAAAATGTTTGGATATGCTTTAATTAGCTGTGACAATTGTTTATAACCATATGTGCGCGGGTCAAAACCAGGATCTAATTGAAGTAAACGACTCCCAAAATCTGCTAAATGAGACCACCCATCCTCTCTCACAGCCATTTCAAATGCTTCTTTCAGTAAAGGAATATCTAACTTCTTTGTTTTCTCATCCTTTATTGCCATAATCAAGGATGTTGTTTTTTCTTTCATAATTGATTCTATGGGGGTCAAATTTTCGGTGTAAATAAAAATATCACACGCTTTTACGAATGCCTTAGGGGTTTTCTGTTGACCTATCCCCATTACTAAAATAGTACTTTATATCATATAAATTTATTATATAGGTCAATATTTTTAAAATTAGGCAGTATCCTGTCGAAATACTTCACCACAACACATCCTTCAGTACATTTCCCGCACCGTGTGCATTCCTTCCCGATCAAGAGATGCGGCTCAAGAGTTATAGCCCCAACAGGGCATACTTTCAGGCACACGCCGCATTTCGTGCACTTTTTCACCCGTATCAGCTGTTTTGCCGTGCTCTCAAAAAGTGACAGGGCATCTTCCCTGCTTCCTGCATTCACCGAGATATGCCCGGATGAGAATATCTTGACGCTTGAGTTATCCCTTCTTATCAAAAGCACGCCGAGGTCTTCGGAGAACACATTTTCCCCCAGCATATTTGCGATATTCCGCGCGTCTTCAGGCATAATACCTGCCACCCTGCCTTCCATCGTGTAACCTCCGGTCCTGCAGGGCGAGACACCGCCTGTCACCACGATGCTGAACTCTTCTTCCCTGCCTTTCGCCGCTGTATTTATCCCAAGTTCTTCTGCCAGGCGCACCATCTTTGGCGGCAGGCTCTTCCAGCGCCAGAAGCCGTGCTCGATGAATTTTTGCGAGAGCCCATGCGACACTGCCCAGTCCAGCAGGTAGTCATTCCAGCGCGCGAACAGTTCAGGATGCAGTTCTTTGAACCTGTAAAATTCAGCGCTGAGTTCCGCAGGGCAGAGCCAGCAGCCCACTCGCTCAAAGCCCATGTCATACAGGGGATTGTAGTTGAGCCTGCGGTAGAAAATATACAGCCACACTTCGATGGCGCGCCAGTTGCGTATGGGGAACACGCTGACCTGTCCGGGAATAAAGGGGTTCTCTTCCTTGGGCGCTATGCGCGAGCGCGCGAAGGATTCATATCTTCTTTTCCCGTCGATAGTGATACACTTTCGCCCCCCGCGCGTGCATTCCTCCATGACCGTATTGATCGGCGCAAGCTTACAGACCTTGCAGCACCACCTGAAGTCCTTTGCAGGAGGACCAAAACTGGGCAGGTTCTCCCAGAAAGCCCCTCTAGCCTCTACTTCGATAAGTTCGATATTGTTCTTCCTGCAGAAATCACTTACGAATTCCACGGTCTCGGGAAATTCCAGGCCGGTGTTTGCGAAGAACACCTTTATGGGCGTCTTTACTGCGCTCCTTGTCAGGTCAAGCGTAGTGAGGCTGTCTTTCCCCCCGCTGAATGAAACATAGACCGGAGAATCACTGAACTCTTTCTGGTTGGCTATGCCCCGGATGGTGTTCACAGCATCCCTGACAAGCCTCTTCATGTGCGGCGCATTGGCGCGGATAACTTCATCCTTAGAAGGGTTCCTGGAGAGAAAAACTGCCTTTGCGGAATCTATTTTCTTAACCTTTATTGATTGCCCCGGGTTTTTCAACTCGCCGCTGTCCCTGAATGACACGCCAAAACCGGCGAGGTTCTTCGCAATAACAAGAACCGTATCGCCTTTTTTAATATCGTCCGGGCACTCAAGAATTTCACTCCCTTCTATCGTTTTCCCGCTGAGATGACCTCCCCTGGAAGATATTTTAACGAGCTTATTCCGTATCCCTGAATCTATGAGCGCCCTGGCTCCTTCTATCATCAGATCAAGCTTGAAAACAAGTTCATGCATGTCGAACCTGAGTACCCCGAAGTGAAGACCATCCACTATTATCTCATCTGTCTTATCCTCGCCCGGGATCTTGTTAAGCAGTATGAGTTTTCCTGAAAGGGGATTTACGCCAAATGAATGCAGGATAAGTTCATCAATAATGCTATCTTCGTGCGGGGAAGCGAAACGCACGTCTCCAGGCTGTGTGAGTTCTATGGGGGCTCCTTTTCCATGGCATGAGCCGCACTCTTCTTCCAGCAGCGGGACATTGCACTCATGACACCAGAAAATGCTGTTATTTTCGCTCTCAAAAGTTTTTATGTCTTTCATTATTATAAAATTCGGACTTGTGAAAATATGCCCAGGACGGGATCCGAACCCGTGACCTCCAGATTTCTCAGGAAGCTTAGCGCCTCATCAAAATATCCCTATGAGTCTGGCGCCCTAACCGACTAGGCCACCTGGGCATAACTCAACCTACATGCAAATAAGGTATTAAAACATATCGTCTTTTAAGAAAAGAATTCGCAGATAGCGGGGCATGGATTCGAACCATGGATCTACGGGTTATGAGCCCGTCGGGATTTCCTGACTACCCTACCCCGCTTTCATGGGTAAAAATAGTAACCTTCCAATGTAAATGATAACTGATAAAGACTTCGGTTAGGGGAATATGCGTAGAGTCCTGACTGAAACGCGGAATTCACTGATTAAATTATACAGCATCTGGCTTCGTGCATTCATATACTGCCATGAAGCCCTCAAAATATTCCTTTTTATCAATATGGAATCCCGCTCTTTCAAGCAATCCTTCCATTATCCATCCCAATGTAGAATATTCTTCCCTGACCGCGGTTTCGGCATCAACTGCCATCTCATTACCTGCGGCATTCCTGATACCCCTAACAAATTTATCAAAAAAAACCTGATAATTATCGACATCGAAAGAGTATACAGTGTCCTTAAGATAAAACCTCCCTCCGTCTTTCAACAATGAATATATGTGCCGAAGCGCTATCATCTTCCAGAAATCAGGGAGGTGGTGCAGTGCGATTTGCGACACTACAGCATCAACAGGTTCCCCTGAATGTTCATAGGTCAGGAAACCAGCGTTATGGAACTCGATGTTTTTTACATTCCGCTTTTTTGCTTTTTGCCGTGCAAACTCCAGCATAGGTAAGGAAACGTCTGCCGCTATGACCTTGCTGCATCGTCCTGCTGCAGCTATCGCAAACTCTCCTGTTCCGCATCCGATCTCAAGGAGGGTCTGGTCTTGCGCAATATGTAAAGACGCAAGGATTTTTTCAGTTTCTGACCTTATAGCTTCGGGATATAAGTCCCGAAGCTTCCGCATGCGTGCATCGTATGCTTCTACTTCCTTTGCGTCTGCATAATCCGTACCGACCTGCTTCATTTCATTGTAATGCCATCCACATGTTCTCATTGAATACCTCACATTCTTATTTCAGGTTCAATATCTTCTGCAGAAGGAACAATCTTCCAATCTCAGAAAACGCACTTATGACGCTTGTATCCAGTACTATCATCCAGGCTCACCTTAAAGTATATGTCCGGCTCTTCAAGCCTTCAGGGTCTCGTAGTCCTCTTAAGCTCCCTGACGCCTTCCACTCCAAGCCTGGGATTTATACCTCTTTCAATAAGGATCTCCTTCATTCTGGTTAAGGAGACACTCGCTATACTGGCAGCCCTGGCAAGGGAGATCTTCTCCTGCCTGTAAAGCGCTACTGCAAGTTCTTTTTCATCATAATCCCTGAGAAGATGGCGCAGGGCGTCGCGGACCGCTTCGGCTATGTTTCCATAAATACCAGCATCTATCAGCCTCTTAATTTTGATCTCGAACTCCCCTTTGATCTCTACTGTCGTGGACATTTTATTTCACTTGATTTTTACTTGGTTTTTTCAAGTTAAATAGTTTTTTGATGATCAACGCAAGGCGATCTATTCCTTTCTCTATATTTTCCTCATCCGAGTTTGAAAAATTCAATCTCAGCGTAACTTTTTTGTTTTCCACAGAGGTACGGAGGCGCAGAGATATTATTTTTATAGACTTTTTGCATAAAAATGCGGCGCACGCGCGCTAACCGATGCACTCATCGAAAAACGCTCGGTTTGATGAGTATTGGCTTACAGACTAACGAAACCGCAGATAAACGCAGATGAACGCAGATTTATTGCATGGGATATGCGATTTATCCTGAGTCGCGGGCGCAGTTTGGAAGATCAATCAAAATACCGCGCCGCCGTCCTCCTCTTCTTTCCCGCAGGTGTGACAGCAAAAAGGGAGGAGGATGGGGTTTAAATATATTTTCATCGTATAATTCATATTTTTCGACTGTTGAGGCG
>JAYTKX010000042.1:0-28336 GCA_043729865.1 Methanobacteriota archaeon | reverse complement strand
TCTCAATCATATTGAGCACCAGTTGGCTGTTCTGCCGTGCGTGCTCTCAGTTTTGCATAGAAATCTTTTTGTCTCTGTTTCTCTGCGGAGTCTTCTTTTGCAACTTTGACTTTTTGAGCATTCGTTGCATTTTCCATCATGTTATCCAGTCCTGCCATTGTTTTTCACCTCCTGTTTTTTTAATTACAAATAATTTTTATATTTGTTGCATTTTTTTCAATATCATAAACAATTTTTGATTCGATGAGTACTTTGAGACTACTCGTTGGAGGAATCGCTATAATCCCCCCTTTTCCCTTTAACAACTGTGACCTCCAATAGATTATAATTATTATTCATTACGTACCTGTATTTATACCTGTCGCAGTGCCTGTTATTATATTTTGAAAGTTCCATGAACTGGATATCTCCATTGACACCCTGAACTGGTGCGTAAATATTGTTCCTCTATACTCCAATGTTCTCTTAAACTACAAAATATTTTATAAGAACTTAATATTTTGCAAACCTTAATAGAAATGATTATTAAGGTGAAGGTTGATAACAATCTATGGTTAATTTATGAAAGGGGGAAAGATGCCAGAAATATACAGCAATGTTCTCTCGGAGTTAAGGAGCGTAGAAGGAGTTAAAATTACCGCGCTTGGAAGCAGGGACGGTTTTCTTATCAGCGACTATGAAACCAGTGACTCTGAAATGTTGACGTTGATGGGGGCATCCATGATAAGGGCGGCAGAAACAGCGGCAAAGAGTTTCGATAAGGCGAGTCTCAACCGCGTGATCGTGGATTTTAACGGGGGGAAGTTTATTGCGGCTTCGGCAGGTCCAAAGGCTGTAATTTCATTGATGACGAGTCAGGAAGCCAGTCTTGACACTATAATCAGCAAACTTGATTTGACAGTAGACAAAATAAAAGAGATAATATAAACCCGGCGAGTTAAATAGCGTTTTGAATTGCGTCAAAGATAAGGATTAAGTCCTGAAGAAATATTAATGAGAGCATGACCGTTTCAATCGCGCTTGCCGGAAAACCGAACTGCGGGAAATCCACCTTCTTCAAAGCCGCCACTCTTGCCAGTGTCGAGATAGCAAATTATCCTTTTACAACTATAGATGCCAATCACGGGGTCGCATACGTGAGGACGACATGTCCGTGCAGGGAACTGAAAATTAACTGCGGACAGTGCAGGGATGGCTTTCGGTTCGTTCCAATAGGCTTGATAGATGTGGCAGGACTTGTGCCCGACGCGCATAAAGGACGGGGTCTCGGGAATGCTTTTCTTGATAACCTGAGAACGGCAAAAGCGATAATTCATGTGATAGACGCGTCAGGCGGCACCGATATCGAGGGAGCCCCGGTACCTGTGGGTTCGCACGATCCGCTGGATGACCTAAAGTTCCTCGACCATGAAATTACAATGTGGATGTCCGGCATTCTTAAGCGCAACTGGGAAAGGTTGTCGAGAAAGGTCAATGCAGAGGGGCTAAAGATCGAAGAGACTATCGCAGGGCAGCTTGAAGGCGCAGGAGTGACCGAAGCTCATGTTAAGACTGTACTTGCCCGGATGAAACTGCCCAGGGACAAACCCCATGTGTGGACAGATGAACAGATAATCGAACTTTCCGACATGCTAAGAGAGCTAAGCAAACCTGTCATTATCGCTGCGAACAAGACGGATGTGGCAAGTCGTGAGAATATTGAGAAACTCAAGGTAACAGGAGCGATACCTGTGAGCGCTGCAGCCGAAGTGGCGCTTCGCCTGGCTGATAAGAGCGGGGCGATCAAGTATATACCAGGGGATGACGATTTTACGGAATCGCAGGCGCTATCTCTGGCGCAGAAAGAGGCTCTCTCCAGGCTTCGCGCCCTCATGAAGACAAATGGCGGCACGGGGATACAGAAATGCATCAATGAAACGGTTTTCAACCTGCTCGACCTTGTAGTGGTATTTCCGGTGGAGGATGAGAACAAATTCAGCGACAAGAACGGGAGGGTCCTTCCTGATGCCTTCCTTATTAAAAAGGGGAGCACGCCAAAAGACCTGGCATTCATGGTGCATACGGACATAGGCAAAGGATTCCTCTATGCTGTGGACGCGCGAACCAAGATGAGGCTCGGGGATAAATATGAACTTAAGAACGGCGATATCGTAAAGATAGTGGCTGTAAAATAGAGGATATAATGCAGTTAGTACGAGTTCGTACCAGTTCGTTGTTTATTTTGAATAAGCCAGCTTCGTATATGAAATTTTTTGGTATTTGAGCTTTTAATAGGGTTTATTTTAGACTTTTAAGCTATCTTATTAAGTTTGCTTTGGGCTCATTTCCTTTGCTTTCTTCATATAACACAAGCCTGAGAACATCTGAAGGATCCTCATCGCGTATCCAGTTCTTCTGCAAAGTTGCTAATCTCGCTGACAATCGTTCCCCTATGGCTCCCATACCTCTGGCTTTTTCAATAGCGTCTTTAAACACATTATCGAATTTATTTTTTGGTTTAACTCTCTCTTTTTGTTTTTCTGAAGCCCGGACAACGATTCCCAATCCGGTTTCTATGGAATAAGGATAAATACTATCTCCATGCCTTGAACCCCTGTGCTTCATGATCCGAAGCGTGCGGTCGTACATTTCGCCAAAACCAAGGTTCTGCAGATGTATCACAGTATCGGATAAATACAAGGGCATCGCCGATGCTTCTTGTATTTGATTACTATCAGCCGGGTCTTCAAGTACGATCACCGAAGTCCCAAGTTTGCGAAGTTCCTGGAAAATAGTGCTGAGTGATTTTCTCTTCTCCTTCTCATTATAAAAAGTGGGATATGTCAGAGGGTCGATAACTATTTTCTGGCAGGTGTGCGGAATAGATGTCCTTATCATCTCTGCAAGATCAAGAGATGGGAATGTCAGATCCTCTCCAAAAATCTGGATTATCTTGAGATTTTCCTGATCAATATGATATTTTATTTCATTCCAGCCTATATCCATGCAATCACGCAATATCTGTTTCTCAGACATCTCAAAAGAAACGAACAGTACCTTTTCGCCCCGGTTGAGACTGTACAGGGAATATTGAAGCGCGAATGTAGTTTTTCCAACACCAGTCCCTCCCCTTATGGCATTAATGGTATTATCTCGAAAACCGCCATCTATCAGGTTGTCCAGACCATATATTCCCGTAGATACTCGTCCCTTATTAATCATCACTTCAGACCAGCACATATATGTTTTGTAACATATTTATACTTTTTGCGAAATAACTAAAAAATTTAATAGTTATTTCCTTTGATAGTTTCATCCGGCAGGGCAAAATCCTCAGATTTAAGGTTATTATCTTCTTCTATTAACTTTTCCACTTTCTGTCTGGCGTTTTTCAACATGGCATTGCATTCTCTGGACAGAGTTATGCCGTGCTCGAAAAGTTCAAGGCTCTCATCAAGTGAAAGCTGTCCTTTCTCAAGTTTCTCAACTATGGTCTCAAGTTCTGCAAGTTTATCTTCAAAGTTCATTTCCATTTGCATTCCTCTTTGTCGTTCACATCACATTTGATCTTTCCATCGTTCACTAGGATATGGATCTCATCATTCTTTTCAATGTCATTGATGCTGCGTACTATGGTCTTATCAGGAAGTTTCAAAGCTATGCTGTAACCCCGTGAAAGAGTCCCGAGCGGGCTGACAGCATCAAGTTTACCTGTGCATTCCCTGAACTGTGAAGTCCGGGTTTCAAGCAGCCTCTCAATGCTTCGCATCTTCCGCTCTTTGATATCGTCGATATACTGCATATAATTGGCAATACGTTCCTGCAATAAACCGGGGTCCACGCACTTCCTGAGTTCTGCTGCGTGAAGCGACCTGTCGCTGATATCGCGCTTCTGCCTTTCGATCAACAGTTCCCTTAACCTCTTTACCTGGTTGAAAAGTTCCTGCCTGTCAGGGACTGCCATCTCAGCGGCAGCGGACGGGGTGGGAGCGCGGACGTCTGCAACAAAATCAGCAATGGTATAATCGGTCTCGTGCCCCACTGCTGAGATAATTGGGAGCTTTGAACTGAAAATAGCCCGCGCCACTATCTCTTCATTGAATGACCACAGGTCTTCCAGCGAACCGCCGCCTCTTCCCAGGATAATGAGGTCAACGTCCGTTCTGTTAAGCAATTCAATAGAGTGAACTATGCTGTTGGCGGCATATTCTCCCTGCACCATCGTAGGCACGAACAATATGTTCACAGGGTATCTTCTTTTCAGGACTGTCAGAATATCATGAAGCACCGCTCCGGTTTCCGAGGTCGCGACCCCGATCTTTTTTGGGAACCGCGGCAGCGCTTTTTTATGTTCGGGCGAGAACAACCCCTCCAGCGCCAGTTTATTCTTTAACTGCTCATAAGCCTTATAGAGTTCCCCGACACCATCAGGTCGTATCGCCCTCACCTTTAACTGGTACTGACCTCTCTGCTCATATACGTCCAGGTCTCCCAGGACCAGCACTTTCATACCGTGTTCTGGTTCGAACCTGAGGTTCTGACCGTGCCATTTGAACATTACACATTGAAGGGAACTGTTCTTATCTTTGAGGGTAAAATACCTGTGACCTGATGTATGGTTCTTGAAATTCGATATCTCACCACGTATCCAGACGTCATTGAACTGCCCGGATGTCAGTATGCCCTTTACTGCCAGGGTGAACTCATGCACGGAGTAGATACCTTTTTCTTCAAAAAACATAATTGTTTAATATCTCTCTACAGGTATCTGCTTTACGATAGCAGTGTGAAAGTATTTCATCGGGGAAGATAACTATCAAGCGGCAAGATCCCTTCGATCTCTTCTTTGTTTATCGCAGCTTCACTGATAATGCTTTCTCTCACATGGATGGGGGACATGCAGCGAAGCGCGATAGCGATACAGTCGCTGGGTCTTGCATCGATCTCGAACTGCCTTCCGTCCATGGAGACGCATAACCTGGCGTAATAGACGCCATCGTTGAGTTCATCTATCAGGATATCGTCTATCTGCGAACACGTTCGTTCAAGCAGAGATATGAAAAGGTCATGGGTCATGGGTCTCGGGGGGATCTCGTGATTAATAGCTGCATTTATTGAAATAGCTTCGGATAATCCAATATATATAGGCATGATCCGTTTAGCTTCGTCTTCAAGAAGCACAAGAGGGACAGGACCGCTGTTTTTTTCAAGGAGATATACGCCTTTTATTGAAACCTGGAGGATTGTTCCGTTCATTGCAATTACTATTAATAAGCGGGGTAATAAGTTTTCCTGTGGGGTATAAAAAAACTTAATATAGAGTAAATGAATTAGAGATGGGTGAAATTATGTCATCGGTCGGAAATATCTTGAAAATGCTTATTGGAATAGTTATTTTGGTTGCCGGAATAGTATGGTATACTGGATTAGATTGGTTATCGAAAGGTATCTTCTCAGGATTTTTGAAAGAACTTCTTGTTTTGATCGAAGGTTCTGTCGGTCTCTTCCTCCTGTTCGTTGGGTTGATCGTGGCATGGATGGGCTACGACGACTACAAGATGGATCAAGAGATGGCTAAAGAGGAGAAGAAAGAGGGGAAGTAATTATAACCTGACCATTACTTCTTTTTTTCTTAACCACTAATAATTATATCCATCCATCTTTTTAAAACTGCATATATCGTGAATTCCTGGTAACTTTCCAGCGGCTTCGGGGCGGCTGCCACTACCTGGGTCAGCGATCCTGATGGTGTCGGGGATGGACGTGCATTGACCTGTATCGCAGGACGAATATATGCTGTGAACGGTGATGGTGTTTGCTGTGCGGTTTTTATCGGATGTGTCCCGTTCCCAATGGTGGGACCGGTTACTCGAATTGTCTGCTGCTGATAAATATACCGTTCAGTGCTCGCTACATCTTTGACTTTGTCGCGATCGCCTCTTGAGACCGTGATGGTATGGAGCTCGCCATCATCATCCTCATATGTTAATGTGGTTGTGGTTACATTTTCAGAGTAATTCGATGCATTCAGTCTTACTCTCGTGTTCTCGACAGTATGAAATCTATAGGTGCCGGAACTGTTGAACGTGAACCTGAACTTTGAGCCTATGAAACCCAGAGTCTTTCCGCCTTCCCAGAGGACGTTATCGCTCACTATCGTGATCCTGTCGCCTTCGTTATCCATATTCATCCATTCTATGGAATCACCTGTGTTGATGTTCAGGGTCCTGCTCGTGTAATTGATCGTATGGTTAATATTGTACGACCTGACAGCCCAGAATCCAAATTCTCTATCAGTAAATACCACGTAAACCTCTCCAGCGGCTGGAAATGAAGAAAATATCAATAGTGCTAATACCAGAAAAATGATCATCTTGCTCATTTTTTCATATCCCGGAGTTCATCCATTTCAATTCCTGGCGGTTTATTTTTCTTTATTTTCCCTTTTATCTCGCTTATCACAGGTTTCAGGTCTATCAGTTTATAGCCTGTTGCCACAAAACTTGCCCACGAGTAGTAAAAGAACACATACAGCAGCAATGCTAAGAACAATATCCCTATCATGATATTAAGGCCGTATATCGCACTCATTATGATACCAACTGCCGGAATGATCATTATGGGGGCGATCGCCCATGTCCATGCAATCGAACTGCTAAAAAGTTTGAACTCTGCTGTGATGAATACCCACCATGTCAAATAAATTGCTAGAATGAAATAATGGACTATACCCAGGGGGTATGAAGAAACGTACACCAGTGCTGAAAAAGTAAAGAATATCAGTACAAGTATCTTCGAAATGAATTTGAACGATGTTCCAGGGAGAATGAAAGTCCTTGATGCGTCCATATCCTGAGATCTCATGAAATAATCTAGTGTCGTGTTCACCTTCCGGTTCGTTCTGAGCATTTCTTCTTCTATCGAATCTATCCTGCATGATGTCTCTGTAAGAAGGTTCAGGATAGGCTCTATCCTGTTATCCCATTGCTCTTCCATCCTTTCTTTTGCTATCCTGTCCAGAATAGTATAATAAACACCCTGCCACACTGTCAGATAAGATATCGCCATAACCGCAATATCTATCAATAACGCTATCGGGTTCAGGGTCGTTAATAAGTCCACGATGAATGAGAACGTGGAGATGAGCGCTATTATGCCGCCCAATAAGATCGAACAAATAGAAGATATCGGAGCAAGTTTTATCTTGTGTTTTCCTTTTGGCTTTTTGACCTGTTCTTTAGTTATTTCCGGATCGCTCATCGTTTATCCCTCTGCATCATCATAAAATACCCAAATAGTGCGAAGATTGTAATTACTATTCCCCATGCTTTTATTGTCGCTGAAAGCTGCTGCATGAAAGTGAATCTGTCTCCGAATTTATATATAACGCCCTGTTTCGAATAATCTACTATGAACAGCGCGCCAAAATCCTTGATAACGAGTGGATGGTTATTGATCTGGATGGCTTTGGCTATGATATTTTCCTGTTTCGTGCCGTAATCGTCTTTTCTGGGATTGTTGTCGCCTTTTGTTATTATTGCACCGTTGCTTATGCTTATTACCCTGTGGCTTATAGCATAATTTTTGTTTTTCACGTTGAACGTAATAATATCACCTACATCAGGTGTCAAAAATACTGATTGGACTATTATCATGTCCCCCCGCTGAAATTCCGGTTTCATCGAGTCTGAAACAATGACCATGAGCGTAACCATTTTCAAGCCAAGGAATACGACCGTGGCAAGAAGGACTATGAATAACAGCCAGTCCCTGCCGCTGGTGTCTTTCTTCAATCCTGCACATCGGGGTTTTAATTGTGAGGCTATAATGCCAATTATTATTCTGTTCTTTTTCTTGTAAAGATAGAATATGGCGAGCAGTATGAGGACGATCCCAGATACAATCAGCCCTTCTGATACATCTATTCCGTTGTAGGTCAGGTCCATCCTCATACGCTCCAGTTCGCTTTCAGACCGCCGTGAGATTCATGGCACTTGTTGCAATCCCTTGATATTAATGGTTGATGAACGCTCAGGTCGTGACAATCACTGCAATATATTATCCTGGCTCCATGAAATTCTTGCATACCTGTAGTAGCGTTCCTGTGACAATCTTTGCATCCGAGGGCACTATGATTTGAATATGGCACACGGTCCTGGCTTAAGATATCCTGCACAGGCGCATGGCACATAATACATTGGACTCCGCTATTATAATTGTGGAGACCTGTTGGTTGCGGATTCGAGATCGTTGTAGTGTATGTGCCGTTATATTCCACCGACCCGTTAGCTGCGATGCTGTCGTTCTCAAACGGGAATATTACCCGGTTACGTACTACGACCTCGCTTACCAGAGTGGTATGACACATGACACAAGCTTCGTTCAATCCAAGATTCTGTGGGGACTTGTTCGCCTCACTGACGATCAAAGAGTGTGCTTCTTTACTTTTATTGATAGATGAAACGTTCTGGTGACATTCGATGCAGTATGGTAAATATGCCGAATGATAGTCTTTGGTGGTGTTCCTGCCTGATATATTGACAGGGTTTGAGTGACATGATCTGCACCCGCTTTCATTATCAAGATTCCGGTGCATTGCGGTCACACTGCCTGTATCTTTAAGCTGCGCCAGAATATCCCCATGACATTTTGAACACGAGGCGCTGCCATTATAGAATGCATGGGAGTCAACTAATAGAGATACTGTGCTTGGAGTATTCCACAGTAATATTCCTATAAGTGCTGCAAGCAAGAAACCATATTTATTGCCATTCATAGAATGCCGTATTCTTTCCGAGAATATACCCTCTGATACCGGTGAACCGGATCGTAAGGAGAAGGAGATCACCTGTTTTGGGTGTGAAGGAGTCTCTGAATGTGAGAGTTAATGTGTAATTTTTTTCCCCTTCTACCCAGGGCTGCGTCGCCCAATAAGTTACTGGAGCAGCCACTAAAGATTCGTTCCTTGCCACAACGCTGATATCCGGGAATTCTGCTTTAGCATCAGAGCCTTTATAGATGACCTGTGTTTGCTCGAATGTTATATTTGTGATTGTTGGCGACCCATCTGATTCGTTAATCCCTGTTGATATCGTCAGTTTCAAGGCTGGCTTTCCGATATTCAACATGCTTCCGATCCTATCCATTGATAAGTATAAAGCCCCAGCAATTACTACGATAACTATAACCGCCATTATAACTGTGGTTTTTTTCATATTAATCTACCTTTATTTATTGTACTAATAGTTATTATGTTGTATTTGTATGAAAAACCTTCAGGTTCGTTTTTCATATTAATATTATTATAAACTAAATGATGATAAAACTCGCATAAATATTTCATACAACGTGAATTGCTTATAATTCACAACTTTAGCATAAATGCTGGAACTGATATCTTTGTTCGATGAGGCTGACCCGGATGCCGGATTCGATCCTGGGCGTGAGCCATGGCAATTAGAGCATATCCTGTCTATATTGCCTTGATGAATGTCATGTACTTTAACTCCATGGCACCCGGCACAATTCGATATAATTATCTCAGGTCTTATTATATCTGATCCATGGCATTTCTCGCACGAGACATTTCCATGCGTCAGATGGTATGAGTCCTGATCTTTTACACCATGACATTTCCCGCACAAATTAGGATTGTGCCCTCCTTCAAATAATGGTATATTTAATTTAGTATTAGAATCTAAGAATTGATGACAATTACCGCATTCGTTATCCCACTTATATACATCTACCCCAAAGTTGTCGTGACAGGAAATACATAAAGCAGCCCGTTCTTCTGTTGCCTGTGCCAATGGAATGAGTAACAGGAACAAGAATATGTATTTCATAAAGACCTCTGCCAATATAGAAAGGGGAAATTAATCCCCTGTCTATTTATGGACCGCTGCTGTTTGTTGTAGTTGTTCCTGTTGCTGAAAATCCTGATACCGTTTCTGTACCATTTGTGCTAACGAATGTTGCGGCAAACGTATAAGTATCGGGTTTCGTGTAGGTGATATCCACTGCAACGTGTGTGTGGCATGCAACACAGGCACCATTGGACATTCCATCCTTTTGTCTTGTCAAATTATTATCGCTTGTTTTGGCGAATTCATTGTGTGCTTCGGATGCACCAGTATCCTTTCCACCGAGCAGACCAAATCCTCCAGCTCCGAGTTCAGTCCAGCGGTTTATAGAACCATAGTGGCACTGTTCGCATGAGGCTGTAGCTTCGCCATCCAGGACTCTTGAATAGTGTCCAAGGGGTTCTGCGCCTCCATGACATTCAAGGCATGATACCAGGCTTGCTGCGTGATATGCGCTCCCTGGATTAACCGCTTTTGAACCTACACCAATAAGGCTTGGTAGCCAATATCTCTGAGTGGTTTTATATGCTGACCAGTTGGCTGTATCGCTACCCATTTTATTAAGAATCATACCTTCCATCTTTCTGGCTGAGGTATCGAATGGTGCAGCGCCTCCAACGGCAGTTGCATTATACAATGGCTTCTCGTATTCATTGTATATTGTCAGAACTGTTGTATCGGTTTCAGAGCCAGCTACCAGTGGGCTAATTTGTGCCTGAGGACCGCCACCGTAGGCGAGTGTAAACTTTTTGCCCCATGCTGTTTCAACATCTGCGATGGTTGCAACATTATTCACGATGGTTGTTGGGAAGTTCTCTTCCTCAAAGTCTTCCATTGAGATAGCGATAGTTCTCATGTTCTTTACACCGGATGTTGTTGGTGTAGTACCATTAGTGTATGTCACAATTGCATAGGCATTATCACCACTTGCTGCACCGGCCTCAATTCTGTGACAATATTCACATTTAAATGTTGCGTGAGGTCCTGCTGTTCCAGTCTTTAGTGATGCGCTTGCGCCAAGTTCTGACTGTACATCTCCATGGCATTTGATGCATTCGATCTGGTTACCGGTAGCATCAATATTGGTGAAACTGTGTTGTCCTGCAAACAAAGCCGTTGTTTGTGGGAGTGCAAATAATCCTACACCTATTAAGGCGATCAGGACCATTGTTGTTTTTATGTTCATATTTTTGATTCCTTCCATTTTTTTTTCTTTTTCTATCCTACCAATTTTCCGCTAGATTTTTCCATTTTTTTCCATTTTTGTCTGGTATTATTTGGGTTAAATCTGGGATAAATTTGGGTAATTAGTAATTTGAATTTTACATTATATAACCTTAATTTGTAAAATATTCCAATAATACGGCTCTAATTGAAAAAAATTTCAACTAAATGCTTTTATTTATCATGATCCTGACCTGCATAGATATTTTTATTGAAAGACTATATATTCTTATCAGTTTCTATGAAATAGATGATAACGAATGCTAAGTAACATTTTTATTAGAAATCTGGATGTAGTCTATTTAATAAACGGGCTTGCGTTCATAATTCTCGGAGTAATAATCTTCTTACAGCTAAGAGCTACCGAAAAAAGCGAATTTAGAATGTTAAGGATATTATGGCTTATTGCAGTTTTTGGGTTCACGCATGGAATACACGAATTTATTGATCTGATAATTCTTTACAGGGTTGAGAACTATTATTTAAAGATTATAGAAATCTCTTTTTTATTGATATCATTTATATTTTTATTTTTATTTGGATATAATTTAGTAAATATCAGTGTTCGAAAAAAGATCAGCGTATTGTTCCCGGTCATATTTTTGATCTTGAGTTTTTTATTTATAACATACATAGGAGAAAAAGGAGTAATAACTCTCGATCGATTAGAAATCTATGCAAGATACATCATGGGTTTTACAGGCGCTATCTTGAGCTCTTTTGGATTTTATCAATATTATCAGAGCGAGGCTGATAAATTCGAGGGAATAAAAATTAAAAAATATTTTATTTCTGCTTCTATCTTTTTTCTGAGTTATGGAATATTTGGGGGATTGATCGTTCCAGTTGGGAGCTTTTTTCCGGCTTCAGTATTGAACTATTATTCTTTTTTATTAATGTCAGGCGTTCCTATTCAGATATTTCGTGCTATGGGCGCAGTGGGGATATCCTGGTCACTCTGGCATATATTAAATGTTTTCAATATTGAGGAAATTGCCGAGCGAAAGCGAGCTGAAAAGAAAATAAGAGACCAGGCTGCCCTTCTTGAAAAAGCCTCAGATGCTATTATCGTTTGTGATCTGGAACACCGCATTATCTTATGGAATAAAAGCGCTGTGCGAATGTATGGTTATTCAGAAAACGAAGTTATTGGCAGGAATGCCAGTGAACTTCTAATTAAAGAAAGTTCACCGCTGCTAATCGAAGCAGAAAATAGTGTGATTGAGAAAGGAGAATGGAAAGGTGAGATTCCACAGATAACAAAGGATGGAAGAGAGATCATTGTTGAAAGCCGCTGGACCCTGGTACGCAATAGCGATGGTAAGCCAAAATCGATACTTGTCTTTAATACGGACTTAACAGAGAAGAACGAACTCTTAAGAGACCTTGAAGAAAGAAAAAAAGTGGAGCAAACGCTAAGACTGTTCGTGATGGCACTGGATGAGGCGCCTGATGGTGTTCAAATAGTCGATATGGATGGTCTTGTAGTATATTCCAATAAAACTGTCGAGAAAATATTTGGCTATCCACCCGAAGAACTCGAAGGAAAGCATGTTAATCAATTGAACAAAGACCGGAAATTTGCAGAAAATATCATAATCCCATCACTAAAAAAGACCGGGCGCTGGATCGGAGAAGTTGCAGGAGAACACAAGGACGGAAGGACTTTTCCAGTATTGCTCAATACTTCTGTTTTTAGAGATGGTTCAGGGAAACCTCTGGCTCTTGTCGGGATAATCAGGGATCTTACGGAACAGAAGGAGATAGAACAACTTGAAAAACAGCTTTTACATGCTGATAAACTTGCCACGGTGGGTCAACTGGCTTCCGGAGTCGCTCATGAGATAAATAATCCTCTTGGTAATATCTCCCTTTATGCCCAGATGCTGTTAAAAAAGATAGATGATGAGAGTACCCGGAGCAAGCTCAATATAATCAATGATGAAGCTAACAGGGCTGCACGTATCGTAAAAGGTCTGCTTGATTTCGCAAGACAATCAGAACCAACCATGAGCCCAACCGACATAAATGGAGAAATAAGTAAGGTATTGAGCATACTTAAACATGAATTGGAATATATCAAGGTAAACACGATATTTGCACAACTTCCTCTTATTGATTGCGATCCAGGTCAGATAAGTCAGGTATTAATGAATATTCTTACCAATTCAATCCAGGCGATCACGGTAAATGGAAATATAACGATCGAAACACGAGTGGAAAATAACAATGTTGAGATAATTATTACAGACAACGGATGCGGCATACCCGAAGAAAATCTGAATAAAATATTCGATCCATTCTTCACGACCAAGAAACCGGGTGAAGGGACTGGACTTGGTCTCTCAATATCATATGGAATTATCAAACGCCATAATGGTTCGATCGATGTAAAAAGCGAAGTGGGAATTGGCACGACTTTCATAATAAAGCTGCCCATATAAGATAAACGGATCAGCCATACTCATTATGCATTAACTTTAATACTTGATTCGTACATAAACGAATAATATTCGAGTTCAGATAATTATCAGGTAAATTGAAACCATGAAAAAAATTCTCGTAACTGAAGATGATCCGAAAATGCGGGATGGACTGGTAGAAATACTGAAAGAAGAAGGGTATGATGTTGATTCAGCAGATAACGGTCAGAAGGGACTTGAAAAGATAAGGGAAAAAAATTATGATATTGTCCTGACCGATCTTATAATGCCGGTCATGGGTGGAATGGAGCTATTAAGAAATATCAAACAGACCAGACCCGGAACAGGCATCATTATGATTACTGCGTTTGGTACAATTGAAAATGCTGTGGAGGCTATCAAGGTTGGAGCCTCTGATTACATAACAAAGCCATTTAAGATCGATGAGGTGCAGACAAAGATAAGAAAAGTCCTTGCAGAGAGGGAGTTCGAAAAATCCCCTCATATCCTGGATTCAAACGTCATTAAAGCTATTTCAAATCCTATAAGGAAGGATACTGTAGAGCTTCTTGCAAGAGCCGGAAAACTCAAATTCACAGATATCAAGAACATGCTTAAAATAGATGATGCCACTAAGCTCAGTTTTCATTTGCGCATCTTAAAGTCTAATGATCTGATAGAACAGGACAGCGAAAAGGTTTACATGCTCAGCAGCAGCGGAAAAAAATTAATGGAAAGCCTGAAAAAGATGGATGGGGGTATAGGGACATGATGTCAATGGCGGTACCAGCGCGCGACAGCCGCCAGCCCATCCAAAAATCCGTTTATTTATTCATAACAAAAAGGGAATTTTCGTACATAAAAATTGGTTTACTTTATATATAGGTATATCATAATTACCACATATGTCCACACCCGGCAAATATGATATACTGATATACTTGCATTTCAACGACCCAATTACATTCAACGATCTTGAAAAAATCCTCCAGGGAAACATCCTGTTTGAAGACCTGAACAAACAGATATTATACAGGAATTTGCGAGAATTGATAGATAATGATCTTGTATTGAAAATACCCATATCGTCGGCAAGAGGTTACATATATGCTTTGAATCAGGACAATGATTCACTCATCAATCACCTCTCCTTCCTTCTCTGGTGTAAAAAAGAAAGGATAGACTACAATAAGATCCTGAATCCCAAAACAGAAACCCTGATCCTTAATATTCTGAAATTTGAAAATATAACCAATGAGGAACTTTTAAGAAGTTCCAGAATGTCTGCAAAAACCATCAGGAAGCTCATAAATTATCTCATCGATAGCCGGTTCATTCGTATGATACAGCAAAAACCAATGGTTTTTGAGTTCCTTGTTAACGATTTAACTCTGTGGTATCTGACAATGAAAGATCTGCCAGTTCCAGATATACATGGCAAATTCAAAGATCCTATCTCCAATATGGATGCCAATAGAGATATTACCGGATCAAAAAAGATCATGGATAAACTCATAAAACTTCACATCTACTCTTCAACAGTTACAGAAGGGAACACAGCGTCC
The DNA here is from genome assembly GCA_043729865.1 of Methanobacteriota archaeon. Lineage (GTDB taxonomy): Archaea > Halobacteriota > Methanosarcinia > Methanosarcinales > Methanoperedenaceae > Methanoperedens. The sequence goes on along the minus strand of JAYTKX010000042.1, from coordinate 13,282 downwards.
AATGAAGATGTTGAACGCATCATAAATGACCTTCCCACCAACCTCACACCAAAAGAAATAATCGAGATCAAAAACACAAAAGATGCCCTTGATCTAATCATTGAAATCTATAAGGATTCGGACTTGAATATTGACCTGATCAAAACCATTCATCAGACACTGATGCGCGGATTGATAAAAGAAGCAGGAATGTTCTTTACCACATCAACAAAAAGGATAGTGGGTTCCAAATTGAAATTACCTTCGACAAATTCAGAGATCGAATACTTGATGAGCTCCCTGATGAGTTTTTATCATCTCAACAAAAACCACATTCATCCCCTCATACTTGGTTCGATGTTCCACTTCCTTTTCGTTTCTATCCATCCATTTAAAGACGGTAACGGCAGGGCAGCACGACTTATTCATTCATTCATACTGCTAAAGAGTGGATACCCGATCTTTGCTTTTAACCCTGAAAGTAAATTCGAGTATTTCAACTGTCTTGAGAAAGGGAGGGAGTCGGATGTAAGTGATTTTGTCAGGTTCATTATAGATGAACACAGGAAAATACTGCCTGAAAGGTAATACTTATTTCGATCACCATCGGGTGCATAGGCAGTAAACCGCAATCTGATACCGCCACACCCGGGGAAACTGGAAAAAACAGGATCGCAACTATCGTTACTGAAAAAGGGACGATAAAGTTCGAACTCTATGAAAAAGATGCGCCGATTACCACTAAGAACTTCATTGAACTTGCGCAGAAGGGGTTCTATGACGGGCTTACTTTCCACAGGGTCGAGCCCGGATTCGTGATACAGGGCGGGGATCCGAAGGGGGATGGCACGGGCGGTTCAGGTAAGACCATACCTCTTGAGATAGCTCCAACCCTGACTCATAAAAAGGGAGCTGTCGCCATGGCGCGCTCTAATAATCCCAACAGTGCGAGCTCACAGTTCTACATTGTTCTTGAGGATGCAAAATTCCTTGACGGGAAATATGCTATTTTCGGACAGGTCATCGAAGGTCAGGACGTGGTGGAAAAAATCGTAAAGAGCGATAAGATGCTAAAGGTGACGATAGGAGAGACATGATCAGGTTTGCCTGAGCTTCTCCTCAATTTTTTTGCAGCGCCAGAAAAATTTATGATCATATATGCGATATGCTTTTATTTAATAATATCAGTAATAGTGTTCAATGAGTTCCAGGGAAATCGTGAAAACGAGTAAAGCTCCGGATGCTATCGGCCCTTACTCGCAGGCAGTTAAGATAAACAAAATGGTATTCCTGTCAGGTCAGATAGCGATCGATCCGAAGACCCAGCAGTTCATTGATGGTGATATAGAGACGCAGACGAGAAGGGTTCTTGATAACCTGAAAGCAGTTGTCGAAGCAGCAGGGAGCAGCATTGAAAGCGTGGTCAAGACAACGATTTACCTGACGGATATTAATGATTTTTCAAAAATGAACGAGATATATGCGTCTTATTTTTCTACGGGAAAGCCTGCACGTTCTACCGTGTGTGTCGCAGCGCTTCCGAAGAACGCGAAGATCGAGATAGATGCTATCGCAGAGATTATTTCAAATTTGGAAATAAAAATATGATATTTTCTCATGATCCACAAAAAGAATTGCAGAGTATCTTTAAGAAAATCGAAAGTGGCAGGGCAAGTGATGCAAACATAGGATAAGGGGAATATGAAAGTATGCAGTTCGATCATTTCGAGTTTAAACAGGTTGGCTGAAGAAGATATCAGATTAGCAGCAGACTCCATAGATGCGATCGTGAGTTGCATGCAAAGAGCAAAACAGGGGTTCCATGAAGATATGATACTGCATGAGAACCTATTATATGAAGGCGTCAATCTCATTGCTCCCAATGAAACAGATTTGAAAGCCGTGCTGCAAACAATGGGTCTCGAACATCTGATCAGGAAGAATTAGAAGAAAACGATTTAAGCAATCGAATAATGTTTAAACCAGAAATATGGACGAACTCGAAAAGATCAAACAACTCAAAAAAAAGCGTAACGCGATAATCCTTGCTCACAACTACCAGCGCGCCGATGTGCAGGATGCAGCCGATTTCGTGGGCGATTCCTTCGGTCTTTCCCAGAAAGCAGTCTCAAGCGGCGCGGATGTGATCGTATTTTGCGGTGTGGATTTCATGGCAGAAAGCGCGGCTGTGCTCAACCCCGAAAAGACTGTCCTTATGCCTGAACTTTCAGCGCAGTGCCCTATGGCTGCAATGATAACTCCGGAAGCCCTTAAGCTTGAAAAACAAAAACATCCTGACGCTGCTGTCGTCTGCTACGTGAACACATCGGCAGCCGTGAAGGCGGAAAGCGATATCTGCTGCACCTCTGCGAACGCAGTTAAGGTAGTGAACTCACTTGATGAACAGGAAATAATATTTGTTCCTGACAGGAACCTTGCACTGTATGTCGCTGCTAATACAAAAAAGAAGATAATCCCCTGGGACGGTTACTGCCCTACCCATCATCTGATCCTCCCGGGTGACATCCTGCTTGAAAAGGAAGAACATCCCGACGCACAGGTGCTTGTCCATCCCGAATGCAGACCTGATGTGGTAGAGCTTGCCGATAAGGTTCTTAGCACGGCAGGAATGCTAAAATACGCAGCGCAGTCGGATGCCCGGGAGTTTATCATAGGCACGGAACTCGGACTTTTGCACAGGCTGAGGAAAGAGAACCCGCAAAAGAAATTCTATCCTGCAACGGCATACGCTGTGTGCCCTAACATGAAGATGAACACACTGGGCAGTATTATTCGTGCGCTTGAAAAAAATGAGCATGTTATAAAAGTCCCTGAGAATATCCGGAAAAAGGCAAAACAGGCGCTTGACAGGATGCTGGAAGCCGGAAGAGGGGATTGATGAACGTATTCCTGGAACTGATGCGATACCGCAATTGTGCCATGGCAGGGCTTGCTGCTGTTATCGGGGGAGGCATTGCGTACGGCGCTGCGCCAGGTGAAATAAATGATATAATATGGTTGTTCCCTGTTTTTATTACAGTTTTTCTTATCACGGGAGCGGGAAATGCCATCAATGATTATTTTGATGCAGGCATCGATGCAGTGAACCGCCCCGACCGCCCCATACCTTCGGGAAGGTTGAAAAAAGAGTCTGCTTATAAGTTTTCGATTTTACTTTTCGCTGGCGGGGTACTCACGGCATATTTTATCGGTACATTCCCGTTTTTTATCGCTTTATTTAACTCACTGCTTCTATACCTCTACGCTTTTTCTCTGAAAAGAAAGGTCTTTGTAGGAAACCTCAGCGTGAGTTACCTCACTGGTTCGACATTCCTTTTCGGAGGCGCAGCGTATGGTTTAAAAGGTATCGAAGCAACATTTGTCCTGTTCTTACTGTCCATGCTTGCAACGCTTGCACGGGAGATAGTAAAAGCGATAGAGGATATGGAAGGGGACATGTTAGACGGCGCTGTCACTCTACCCATCAGGATAGGTGAAAGACCTTCGGCATACATTGCCTCGGCGGTCGGGCTGATTGCAGTACTGCTGAGTCCGCTGCCTTATATTACAGGATTGTTCAAATATCCTTATCTCCTTGTTGTCGGAATTGCAGATATCGTCTTCTTATATGCTGTATTCCTGATACTGAAAAATAACCCCTCTGCATCCTCAAAATACTTTAAAGTGGCTATGTTTTTCGCTCTTGTTGCGTTTATTGCAGGGAGTTTTTTAACGCATAGTAAAGTATAAACGCATTTCCTTATCCCGCTACTGGAATCACTGAAAACAATCAAGGATAATTGACCACAGAGTCGACTATGAACTTCGTTCATAGATGAGGCACTTATTTTCATAAAAAATTACAGCACGCCTTTCGTGCTCGGCACACCAGTTCCACTGACTTTGACAGCTCTTTTCAACGCCACCGCGAACGCCTTGAAGAGCGCCTCTATCTTGTGGTGGTCGTTCTCTCCGGTAACTGCCAGGTGCGCGTTGATGCCTGCATTGCTCACAAAGGATTCGAAGAAATGCCGTGTATTCTGGGGATTGAAACCTCCAATGTTCTGGTTCGCCAGTTTTGCATCGAAAGCAAGGTAGCTCCTGCCACTTATGTCCAGGGCGGCTGTCGCAAGCGCCTCATCCATGGGCACGCGGGCTTCTCCGAACCGCTCGATACCTTTCTTTTCACCGAGGGCTTTCTTGAGGGCGCTTCCCATGGTAATTCCAACGTCCTCTATAGTGTGGTGGTCATCCACGGTCAGGTCTCCCCGCGCTTTTACCATAAGGTCAAAGGAGCCGTGTTTTGCAAAAGAGTTAAGCATGTGGTCAAAGAACGCTATGCCAGTGTTGATATCCGTGTTTCCGGTACCATCCAGCGATATCTTCACTTCGATATCGGTCTCGTTCGTTTTCCGTGTGAGTTTTGATTCCCGCATGAGAGGTTTGTATTAATTGGTTGGAATATAAAGGTATTGTAAAGCGCCGAGGGGGAGATTTGAACTCCCGAGGGGCTTTCGCCCCACAAGCTTTCCAGGCTTGCGCCTTGGGCCGCTGGGCTACCTCGGCATTCAGCTTTTAGAAAAAGCTGGCAAAAACGGTATCGGTACACTGGTATTTGAGAAATTAAATACAAAAATCTCTCAGATATGACAGTAACGAACCATCTTAGAGCACTCAATACATTATTGAAGTATAAAAAACCTGTTCAAGACTTTCTTGAGATTTATTCCTTCGCTTTCCAGCCTTTCGGGTAAGTGCCTGGTTCCATGAAAACCCGGTCAGTAGTCACCACGATCCCCGTAGCTGCTCTCAATATATCAAGCGTCTTCATCTGCGCCACTCCGAAGGATACGGCTTCGCCCTTTTGCGTAAAGATAGCAACAAGGTCTCCTTTTTCGATATCACTCTCGACTGTCAGCACCCCCGGCGCTGCAAGCCCTGCGCCGTGACACAGCGCATCCACGGCATTATCCCTGATAACCAGCTTCGGCAGATGCGAAAGGGCGCGCTCCATCGGCAGTATCACTTTCCGCAGCATCGCTTCGCTGCCGTTCTCCTTCCATTCCACATGTGCGTCCTTGAGGTCGTGAAGAGTGATCATAGTATCGTCCTCGCGAAAAGGCCCGCTCTTTGTGCGCCGAAGCTCCTGCATGTGCGCCCCTGTGCCCATAGCCATTCCCATGTCGTGGCATAATTTCCTTATGTACGTACCTGCCTCGCAGCCCACACTGAAAAGTACATTCTTATCCTCCGCTTCCAGAAGCTCAAGATAATATATGTTCCTGATTCTCGTCTCCCGTTTAACAGCTGAAATGATCGAAGGCTTCTGGTATATCTCGCCTGTGAATTCTCCGAACACTCGTTTTAACTCCTTTTCAGGGATTTGGGTGTGCAATTTCATCAGGCAGATGTATTCTTTTCCTGCCGTAAGCAGAGCATCCACAGCCTTCGTTGCGTGCCCCAGCATAACCGGGAGCAGCCCTGTCACGTTCGGGTCAAGCGTGCCGCTGTGCCCTGCTTTTTCAAGTTCGAGTATCTTTTTCACCCACGATGTCACTTCATGGCTCGTAGGTCCCGCCGGCTTATTGAGATTGACCACACCTTTCTGGATGTATTCCTGTATCGACCTCTCTTCAGGTCTAATACCTGATTTCTGATCGCTCGCATCCTCTGATTTAACAAAAGTTTCTCTTTTTATTTCAGATGGCAGCAGGTTCATTTCAGGCATTCGACCGCTTTTCCCACTATTTCATATATTTCTTCAGGGCTCAACTTCGTAGAATCAATAACAATATCATACACAGACAGGTCTCTTATGTCTATTTTATAGTAGTTAAGATATCGCACCCTTTCACATTCTTCCCGTTCTGATGTCTCTTTCATCGCAGAGGAGACGGATTTATTTTCTCTCTTCGCGATGCGCTCCGCCCTTATCTTAAGCGGGGCTTTGAGCCAGACCTTTAGATCAGCATCCACAAGGAATCCTGATAACCTTCCCTCAAGGATAATATCGTCCTTTTCCATTGCGATCTTCTTTTGGGCTTCGTCCAGTTTCCTGTCAATCTCATCATTGCACTTTGCCAGCGTCCCGAACTCATCAAGCGACATGCACCTGTCGTTCGCAAGTTTCCTGAAAATATCTCCCATTGATACAAGTTCCAGACCGAGCTTAACAGACAGCATTTTCGAGAGTGTGCTCTTGCCGCTGCCCGGTGGTCCGCTGATAGTGATCCTCAATTACATTCCGCCTATGTTCAGAGCTTTTCTTGTTATCTGGCTTACAGGCATTGAACAGATGAAATACCAGAACAGCCAGTACTGGATCTCCCAGAAAACCTTATCTGTCAGTTTTTGCTCTCCCCAGAAGGGGAATATGACAGCAGCATCGGGCGACTGTGAGATGGCAAGATACACCCAGAAGAACAGCGGGATCGAGATGATGCTTATATAAAGCATTGGCTTGAACTGCTGTTTCATCATCGTCATCTGGTCTTCCATCATTTCAGCCTGCTGAGCCTGTAATTTTTTCAGTTTCGCAGCATTGTTAGTGAGCTGCGCCTGCCTCATTTCACTCTGTAATGCCTTCATTTTTTCCTGGATGCGCCTCGTAAGCTCCCAGTCCATGGTATATTTTTGGATGAGCGAGGCATACAGACCCGTTATTGCCGCAAGTATGAATATTATTATATGAAGCGGAAGTATCGATAGCAGTGGGTTCAATAATCCCCCGACTAAATTTCCAATAATATCCCTTAGTCCCGGGATCGCGATGATTCCGAACATAAGGAATATTCCAAGCCCTATTGCCACTTTATCTATCATTTTCTTAATCATAGTTCTCCAGAACTTTTTTAATATCTTCAAATATCGCTGAAATATCCTTGCTTCCGTCTATTCTTTGAAGGATACCTTTCTTGGTATAATAATTTATCAGGGGTTGTGTTTGTTTTTTGTAAACAACTAACCTGTTCCTTATTGCTTCTGCTCTATCATCCTCGCGCTGATATAACTTTCCTTTGCATTTATCGCAGAATCCTTCTTTTTCAGGCGGGTTGAAATCCACATGATAACTGGCTCCACATGCGCACATTCTTCTTCCAGAGAGACGCTTTATCAGCTCCCCGTCATCAACATCTATATTCAGAACAACATCGAGTTTTCTCCCGGATTCTGTCAGTATCATCTGGAGCGCGTCTGCCTGCGGTATCGTGCGCGGATACCCGTCAAGCAGGAATCCTCCGGAACAGTCAGACCTTGAGAGCCTATCTTTAATGATGGTTATCAGAAGTTCATCAGGGACGAGTTCTCCTCTTGACATATATGATTTTGCCTTAAGACCCAGGGGCGTGTTATTGCTTATATTCTCGCGCAGCATATCGCCTGTTGAGATGTGGGGGAGCGAACAGTTCTCCGAGATTTTTTTTGCCTGTGTACCTTTTCCTGCTCCCGGCGGACCGAGTAAAATAATATTCATTTTAAATCTTTCCCGTAATGGTATTGTCTATATTAAAGCTTATTCAAAAGTTTCTGGGTCGCATCGCACGCAAAAAAGATGGAATTGTTTATTAAGAAGGGCAAAAGCCGGAAGAATAGTATCGTTGACGGGATATAGGAGGAAACTATATGTCGGCTTTTGCCTGATGAATCAAACGTCAATTGACGATATAAACTTTGTGGAATTTGATGAGCGTTTCATTGTAAAGAAGTAGTGGTGGATTTACCCTATGCATAAACTATTAATACTTTAGTTCGTATCTAGCCGAATTATAATGGGCAGGTTGGGGAGGATCAAGCAAGCCGCCCTTATTACAAGGGATGGGGTGTTGATTAATGAAATACCAGAGAAAACATGTACAGGCATATCTACAGCAATGTTGGCTGCTTCGCTCGCAGCTGCAGAAACTGCCTTTGCAGAAATTCGGAAGGGAAAACCTGACATGATGGTTTTATGCATGAACGGGGAGAGGATAATAGTAAAGGGTGCAGGTCCTGAAATGCTGTTGACCGCGATGATCGATGACAAGGTCGATGATAATATTGTCCTGCCCATTATAGAAGAGACAGCTGAGATCATTAAGTCGATGTCGTGATACACGCATTTGGGAAAATGCATAGGGGTAAATTTATATACGTGCCCGTGGGAGGTTGAAAAAGAATAAAAGTATAAATCAGGAGTTACTTCATGTTCCGAATAATCCCGGCAATAGACCTCAAGAACAGAAAATGCGTTTCTCTTATCCAGGGTGTCCCCGGAACTGAGCGCGTATCTCTTGACAATCCCCCGGGCATCGCCGCGCGCTGGGTAGAGGAGGGCGCGGGAGTACTGCATCTAATTGACCTTGATGGTGCGATAGAAGGAAAGCGTTTGAACCGCCCTATTATCGAATCCATAGTAAAAGAATTCGACATTGAGACACAGGTAGGCGGCGGCATCAGATCAAAAGAAGATGCAGCGGCTCTGCTTGATATGGGTGTGGACAGGGTAATCCTTGGCACTGCTGCGATAAACGATCCCCATCTCGTTGAAGAGCTTGCCAGTGAATTCGGAAGCGAACGTATCATTGTCTCTCTTGATTCAAAGGATGGCAGGGTAACGACGCACGGATGGGTAAAGCGATCAGATTTCACTGCAGTTGAACTTGGAAAGAAATTCGAAAAACTCGGCGCGGGAAGCATCCTTTTTACGGACATAAACACCGAAGGGCTGTTAAAAGGCGTAGATCCAAAGCCCACGCGGGAACTTGCACAGGCACTTGGCATCCCCGTAATAGCCTCCGGAGGCATCACAACTCTTTCTGACATCGAAACTATAAAAGAAACAGGCGCTAAAGGCGTAGTTGTGGGCGCCGCGCTCTATGTTGGGAATTTCACATTGAGAGAGGCGCTGGAGCTGGAAGAAAATCAGTAATCATTAATTTAATTTTACCATCAAACCTGGTCAGACTGAGTTATATTTGCCAGTCTCTTCTCTCCATCCACCGCGTGTATTATCTCAACTACCTTCTCAGGGACAAAATGCTCCCATTTGTCCCCTGCCAGCATCCTTCTTCTTATCTCAGTGCCCGAATAGTTGTTTCTCTGGAACAGAGGCGACTGCTTGACCTCGATCCCGGCTTCGCTTAGCAGTTCGATAACAAGAGGATTATTGGTATAGGCTATCTCAAAAGGCGGCACCATGGACTTCACATGCGCCACCCATAATGAATTGCGCTCGATATCCTCTATGGGGATGACATAATGCTTAATCCCTATCTCTTCGAGTGCGCTTGAGACCATGAGCACGCGCTCTCCTGCGGTAAATGGGTTATCTATCTCATGGCTCTTCTGGGCGCTGCCGATGCCTATTATTATCTCATCGACTTCTTTGGCTATCTCTAATAAGACCTGGTGATGTCCTAAATGATATGGCTGGAATCGTCCCAGATAGAGTCCCCGACGCATATCATTCTTTGGGTTTTGCTGGTTTTTCGGTCTTTTCACTTTTCTCAACTGTTTCCACTTCTGGCGGCGGTATCTTCTCTAATCTCTCCCTGCCCCACGGTCTGATGGGAGTATCGCGGCTCCAGATCTCTCTCAGGAAACCACGCCAGTCCCATTTATTATGCTTGTGCTTCATATCGGTGAGCTTCTTTATCAGTTCCATGTTTATGGGTTTGTCCGAGTAGTCCATGTCTGTGACCTTGTTGAGGTATTTTTCTCCTCTTTCAGTCCGGACGAAAATAGTGCTCCATCCATCATCAGAACCCACAGAACCCACGGATATATCAGCAAAATACGATGTATAGTCCTGGCAGTAGTGGCATCCTTTGCGCGCCATTGATGCCACGTCTTTTATGGGAACTTCTTTTGTTTCCTTTGTGGTTGTAACGATGAATTTCCCTTTATGGAAGTTCATCTTCACTGCGTCCCTGATATCCACTCCCATGACTTTCGGGATGACCTCAGAGAACATGATCTCATCAGAGAAGGATTCCATGCAGATCAGACCGATTATCAGTTCTATCCTGTCGAAATTTTCCCTGAATAGATGAGCGGCATGCACCTGGCAGGGCACTCCTACCAGAGCCACTTTTTTATATTTCTTGAGAACATTTTTTATGGGATCTATATAACCTCTTTCCTCATCACGCATATATCCGTCATGAGATATGAGAGGCGTCTCTGCAGAATCGATATAAGCGCGATGTATATCCCTCATGGTCGCTACGACGGGCTGATAGGTGTATTTTGTTCCGGCTGCTTTAACAACATCTTCCGGACTTGTGAACACTGCTATTTTTGTTGACCATCTGTCGTTCTTTACAACACCTATGGCACAGTCTATCTCGCCCTGCTCAAGCAGCGACTTGAGGATTTGCGACACCGCAGCGCCGTCCTGTCCCTTGAGTGTCCTGCTTTTCCCGGCTTTCAATGACCTGATGTTGTTGAATTCATCTGTTGTGGGGAAGCCGTCAAGTATAGGGCATACGCGTTCGCATGCATAGCAGTTCACGCAGGGGTTAGTATCTGCTTTAAGGGGATTTATTCCCTGATAAGCGGATTCAGTTCTCAGTTCCATTTTCCTGTAATTGTCCTTTTGGTTTGTAACATCAACAGGATCGCGCCGCACAATAGGCGCGTTCATTGGACATACGGCTTCGCAGGTGCCGCAGGAGCAGCAGTAGTTGTATTCAACCACGTCTGCGACTTTCGGAAGCCCCACGTTGGGGGCATTCATGCTGCCCAGTCTTGTGAGCACATTCGTTTGATCCGATTTAAGGATACCCTTGGATATCGTGGGGCTTTCCGATTGCGTTATCAATTTATTTTCCTCCGATTATTTCTTTGCCTATCAGCTTGATAGCTGTCTCTTTATCAGGACCTATCGGTGAGCCTGCAACTATCTGCGTGACGCCTATCTTCTTCAGCGCCTCCACTTTTGCCTTGCAGTCAGCCGGTGTTCCGCATATCGAGAACGCATTTATCATCGCGTCGGTGACAAGGCTGTTCAACCCGGGGAAGTCGCCTTTTGCGATGGCGTCTCCGATGGTCTTCTTTGCGCTAAGGTCGATACCGTGCCTCTGGAGAACCGTGTCCGGAGAGCCAGCAACGATGAACGCAACGACGACTTTGGCTGCTCCCTTTGCTTTCTCTGCATCCTTGTGGATGGAGAAGCAAGCATAAGCGCCAACGTCCACGCTCTTGGGGTCTCTGCCCACAGATTTTGCTCCTGCTGCAATTTGTTTTATTGCAAATTCGAAGTCCGTGGGATGCGATGCATTGATGAGAACGCCGTCAGCTATTTTGCCTGCGAGTTCAAGCATTTTCGGACCCTGTGCTCCCATGTAGATCGGGATATTGCCTGTCTTGAAAGCGAGTTTTGCGCCGCCGATCTTAACGCGTTTTCCGTCCTGCGAGACCTTCTTACCGCTAAAGAAACCCCTCAGCGCAGATATGCTCTCGTTGATGGTTGTCAGGGGTTCTGTCCATTCGATGCCCATTGCATCGAAAGTGGCTTTATCGCCGGGACCGATACCAAGAATAGCGCGTCCTCCGGATATCTCGTTTATCGCGCCGATGCTCTGGGCTGTGATCGCGATGTTCCTTGTATAAGGATTCGTAACCCCAGTTCCAAGTTTGATCCTGTTGGTGTTCATTGCCAGTACTGCGAGCGTGGTGTACACATCTCTGTTGTTATAGTGGTCTGTTATCCATACATTATCGAACCCGTTCTCTTCAGCGAGCTTTGTATAATACGCAAGCTTCAGAACCGGGTCGGATGGTACAAATTCGATACCGAACATTATATTATCCTCCAATTTAAAAGTCAAAGGTTCTTTCATATTTAAAAGCATATTGGTTTTGTTCTGCGAATATCACGAATACTGACTCGCCATCATCAATGACAGCCTTATCTGCTCGTTCGCATCTTTACTCACAAAATCCTCATGCCCCGGATACATGACGCTCACATCAAGAAGTGTGAGCTTTTTTATGGACTCGATAAGTTTTTGCGTATTCCCGCCAGCAAGGTCGGTGCGCCCGAAGCTCCCGTCCGGGAAAACAGTATCCCCGGAGAACAATACCTTTGCGCGCGCGCCGTACAGGCATATGCCGCCTGGAGTGTGCCCCGGTGTGTGAATGACCTCAAGTTCCCCGAATGTTTCGCCGCCGGAAAGAAGGATATCGGGAATAATGGAAGGCGCCCTTACGCCAAATAGCTCGGACGCGCTTCCGTGTGGATTGTTAAGAAGGGGCGCATCATCCCTGTGAATGGCGATCTTTGCCCCGAATGCTGCCGCGACCTGCGCCGCTCCTCCCGAATGGTCGTAGTGGCAGTGGGTAAGTATTATGGTCTCCAGTTCTCCAGGTTTCAGGATATTTTCAAGCTGGGAGATGATCGCGCGCGCGTCCATACCCACGTCAACAAGTATGCGCCTATCCACCAGGTACGGGTTCCCATCATACGGGGAATTCTGCAATTTTATTACATTCATAAAAGCCCATATAAAATGACGTCTGATTTAAAACTATGTTAACATGATGAAAATATTTATTAATAAAGAGAACCCATTACATCATGGGGCAATCGGCATCGCATCCATCCCCTCCGATGTTTCCGAAATGCCCCCTTTCATTTGTTTTTGCCAAAGAAGAGGAGGAATTTCCATGCCGGGATTATCTCAATATCTTCGATCGTTCCTTCTTTTTCCATATCAATTATCATTGTCTTCTTAACCCTGCCTTTGAATTCCTCTCTGAATTTTTTTATCTGCTTGATATCTTTTTCTGTCTTTTTGACCTCTATTGCTATCAGTTCATTATTTTCAGGAATTACGAAGTCTATCTCAAAACCGTTCCTGTAAAAGAATTTTGCATCAGTTTCAGAGGCGATAATGTTTTCCAGTAGAAAAGGAAGTATCCTGTCCATATCCTGATCGAAGGCAAACGCGATATTGGGTGTAGACAAATACACTTTTTTGAGCTTCCTGAGGCTTGCCATAGGGCTTCCACGATAGTTGAAAACGAATCTGATCAGAAGTCCGAATTCCAGATATTCAAAGTAATTCGCAACAGTCCTCTGGTCTTTTCCAAGATTCTTGGAAATTTCCCTGTAATTCACGATCATACCGGGGTTTTTTCCAAGCAGATAGATCAGGCTTTTAAGGAGCTCCACGTCTTTGATCTCGAACTCTTCAGGCAGATCTTTGTATATTATTCTTTCAATAATATTATTCAGGATATACTTTCGTGCGAATTCCTCATCTTCTTCATTAACAAGTTCGGGGAACATGCCATATTTAAGATATCTATGAAATAACGG
>JAYTKX010000041.1:0-3731 GCA_043729865.1 Methanobacteriota archaeon | reverse complement strand
GACTGCCGAAATTATCCCGGTATTCAAAAATCCCACTTCTGCGAAAAGGAAATATATCAGTCCGCCAACAGATGCAGCCCGTGATAGAGAGAAAAATACTTCATGCTCCCCATCTTTTCGATTTCCTGACTGAAACACGATATATGCTATGAAAATAGATACTATCGCGGCGGCTATTGCAAGGAAAGCATTGAGATAATCCTCTATTTTCAGATAGGCTTCAGGCTGGAAAAACAGATAGATGGACAGGAATGTCCAGCCTACTCCTCCGATTACGAATCTTGAATTATATTTTTTTGGAATGACTGATGCTATTACAAGAAGGATGAGAGAAGCCCAGAGTATTGAAATCATGATATAACCTGACCTGTCGATTTGTTTTGTTTCATAAAAGGAAGGAACATTGGTGTATGGCGTTTATACTCTTCATATCTTTCACCAAAAGCTTCCAGTGCCTCATGTTCTTCTCTTTTCGCAAGCCTGTAATACATAAAAACAAGAACAGGCCACATGGCAAGAGTAATGATAGTCGGCCACTGGACGAGCAGTCCCACGGTTATTACAATAAGACCCAGATACTGAGGATGCCTGACATACCTGTAAATCCCGCCAGTCACCAGTTCTCCATTTGCAGAGTGTATGCTGCTCCAGCCTCTTGACATCAGAAATAGACCGAGGAATATAATGGCGCTGCTCGCCACCATCACAAATGCCCATGCAGCTTCCATGCTCATTATGCCTGCTGTTGAAAGGAGCACTCCGAGCAGGTGTCCTTGTGCATGTCCGAAAGATAATGTCAGTCCGAAAACTGAGGAAAGAATATAGATAGTCAGCGGGAAACCGTACATTTCTGAGAACAGGGCGATTATGAATGCCTCATATATTCCCAGGGTCCTCCAGTTCTGCTTCTTCAGAGGGGTAAGGAAGCTGAACACGAAAACCGAAAAAATCCCGATGCTAAGAAGTGTTGCTGCCCAATTGCCATAAGCGTATCCTGTCAGGTCATGATGGTCTCCGCCTTCGATATTTTCAGGTTTTTCAAAGCCCAGGAGCATTGAAAGACCTGAGATGAGAACTAAGACCATGAGCAAGATGAATCCAGCCGCAATAATGTCGCTGAAGATTTTTCTCATGATCATCCTCCTATGCTTTTTATTCGTTTCATTGCATTAAATCCGTTTTATAGATTCTTTCACGAAGTTTAGCCTGTAAGTTTCATCCGGGTTATCTATCTGTATCCAGATCACCATTTTATCTTTGGCATAGAAGTAATGATACAGACCGAGTTCGGGTTTTCCGCTCACAAAATAAACAGTAATGCCATCTATATTCAAAGGCGTGGACTCGCTGAACATCCCTGTTTTTCCCACTCTGCTGTTCATTGACTCAAGTAGGGATGCTGCTTCTTCTCTGGTTTTAGACTCTGATACCCAGAATTTGGCTTTGCTGCTGAGTGTGCCTTTGTAATTCGCTATATAAGCATTTTCTATTATTACACCCGGATTGTTGCCATGTAATCCATTCACCTCATTCATGGCAACATCTCCATCCCTGTAAAGAACAATATTCATATCCCCAAGTTTTTCAGGGAAAATACCGTACGGATTCTTCTGCGTCTGCAAATACAGTAATCCTGAAATAGCAATTACTGCGATTATGAATATTACAAGATATATTTCCAATCTATTTTTCTTCATAGTCTCACCTATATGTCCATTACCGCCTGTTTCACTATAGATATCTGATATTCCAAATCATAAGAATCAAAAATTATCCAGTAAATCCTCCCCATATTGTAATTCATTTTAAAATAATAGTAATTGTTCTTGTTGTTGGCATTCATCACAAAAACCTCAGGCTTCTCAAACTCCATGATATCCAGTTTTACTGGTTTGGTGAAGTTTTCATTCATCATTCCTGCTTCACCGTGGGAGGGGTCAGTTTGTCCCACGTCGCCTGAGTTTTCATGCTCTTCGTGCCCTGTTGAACCACCGAACATCGAATTCATGGAATTAAATGCGTCATTTGCGATATTATGGTCTGGAGGTTCGACTGCCCAGATGCGCATAGTGCCTTTTTTGCTCTTATACACAGCGGAATAAGCTTTCGCCATTGGAATGTCTTTCAACCCGCCAATGCCCGATATCTGCAAAGCTGCCTTTTCTCCGGTTTCGTAACTGGTTAAAGTCATGTCACCCAGTCTCTCTGTAAAGATACTTTTCTTTGCATCTGATGAGTATAGAAAAGCTACTGCAAGCACAGCAGCCACAATAATTATAATATATATTTTTTTCATGATTTCACCTGTCAGACCTTAGATTTTCCCGCTTCTGCAATTATTGCTTTGTCTTTCATGATCGCCCTTGCAATATAAGCGCTCCCTGCCATGTTTGCCAGCAACCCGATTGTGATTATGGTATCTTTATACTGGATAAGGAATGAGGATGCCGCAAGGATAAAACCAACAGCGGGTAACAGATCGCTTACATGATGCAGGCAGCATGCCACCATTGTCAGCGAAGATGTGGCAGAACCTGCCATGCCCATTTTTTCAGAACCGCATAATTTGTTCTCTGCGGTCAGGTTCCTGTGGTACCTGAAAAGCCCCATCTGCACGCTGACCGCCAGAGGAATCAAGTACACGAATATCCCGTTAGCAAGAAATACCTGGTATCCTTTCTCAATTGAGCCTTCTGCTAAGGAGGCGATCGAGATATTGAAAAGTACTACGAGTATTCCGACGCTTGCTCCAAAAATAAAGGGATTTTTTAACAGGCTTTTGATGCCCTTTTTTACGGACATATGATTACCACTTCATAACTCTCTCTTTTACTCCTGCAACGTCCTGGATGACAAGTTCAAAACCGGCGCGGTCATTGAATTGCGAGAATTTAAGGGTGCCTTCAAAATGATGTCCCCCGATGCCTCCATCCCACGACTCTGGTTTGATGATATTCCCTTTACTGTCACGGATATAAGATATCTTTGCCATCTCATAATCCAGCGATCCAGAGTGTGTATCGAGCTTAATATCAAAGTTATTATTGCCTAGATACACAGCAATGATAGTTACTCCCGCTTCTGAGTTATCTCTCGCTTCAGATGGTTTTTCGGTTTGAGGTTCTTTGCCTGATAAACACCCGCTAACTGCTGCTGTAATCAAGATCAAAAGTGCTATTATTATTCCTGATATTCTCATGTAAGTTCCTCTTTTTTATTTTGGGTTATTTGTATCGCTTTCCATTCATGCACCTCTAATTCTTTGTATAGTTACCAGAACTTCCACCAGGGTTTTTTCTCGCCCATACCCACGGGTCCGCTCTTCAGGTATTTTTCAGGCTCAGACTCAAATGCTTTCTTGCACCCCGGTGCACAGAAATAATAGGTCTTGCCTTTATATTCTGTTTTATACTGTGCTGTATTCTCATCTACCTGCATTCCACAAACTGGATCTATCTGCATATTTCTTATTCCTCCATTTTAATTTTATTCATATATGTACTTTACGTTTAACGTAAAGTAAGTATCTTATGGCGGCAGCGATGTATTTGTTCCTACACCTCTGCCTGAATACTTGTCATCAATGATTTTTCTGACCTCTTTCAGTGAATTTCCTTTCATGAACAGGTCCTTGGCTTCAAGTGTTATATCATTGCAAAGCTTACATTCCGATGCATGCGGCTCATAGCTGCCATCAGGTTTCAGATAACAATCCTTCAGGCTCCTGTGCT
>JAYTKX010000040.1:0-4839 GCA_043729865.1 Methanobacteriota archaeon | reverse complement strand
AGGGATGAATGGGCTGGCTGGCTGATGGAGTGCCGGGACAGCTTGTGAAGTAGGAAGTCGGGCTAACCTCGTGGGA
Organism: Methanobacteriota archaeon; assembly: GCA_043729865.1. Lineage (GTDB taxonomy): Archaea > Halobacteriota > Methanosarcinia > Methanosarcinales > Methanoperedenaceae > Methanoperedens. Next base: position 4,763 of record JAYTKX010000040.1, on the reverse strand, counting down.
GGGACGGTCTAAATACACAATATCAATGGGTCTAAGCTACCGAATGACTCTTCAAATTACTTCAGAGATATTTACTGAAATCCTCTGGATTAACCTTTGCTAGTTTTAGAATCCCCCGAAGTGTGCCTATTTTTAGTTCCCCATGAGTAGGAACAACTGTACCAACTTTTCCATCTGGTGTCATTTTTGAAAGTCTAACATGGCTTCCAGAGTGCCCGCTTATTTGGAATCCAAATTTGTTGCAGAGAATCTTAATAGCCATTTTCCCTGATACTTCCCTAAGCTTCGGCAACGGGAGCCACCTCAAAAGTGGTTATGATAGGTTTTGACTCTGTCTCCAGTGGAAACTCTTCCAAATACAATTCAGTAGCTTCTTTGAGATTATTCACAGCATCTTCTATTGTCCTCCCCTGGCTGAATGTCCCCACCTCAGGACACTCTGCTACATACATATTATCTTCTTTATGCAACACAGCTGTGAGTATCTTTGCTTTTGCCATATTATTTAAGTAGTTTTTCTATTACTTAAACATTCCATATCGAAAATGGAATTTCATGTAATAACATGCGCCCTTTGCGTGCTCTGGGTTTAAAGTGCCACATATTTATAACTATTAAAATATTAAATTCTAGGCGCCAATACGTTCCCAGTGCAGCAATAATTTATTGGAGCTGATACATCAACTTGAATAAATACTTCCCTCCCCCGCGTCTTCTGTTCTCAATCGTGGCCTGGGGCTTGCCTGCATTGATAGGATGGGCTTTTTTATTTGCAGGGGACGTGGGGTTTATGGCTGGGGGGCGGGAGGGAGGATCGAATTTCGGGATATCTAATGGTTGACAAATAATCTATGGAAAATTATAAGACAACCGTAACATATCTTCAGTATATGACAGAAGTTTCGACAATTAAGCAGGATATCGCAAGACAGATCGATCAGCTACCACTTGAACTTCAGCGTCAAGTACTTGATTTTGCCCATGCATTAGGTAGATCTTTTACAAAAGGCGTTCAAGGTAAGCGGCTCCTCAGCTTTTCAGGTATAATGGAAACTGAGGATATCAAGGCTATGAGTGAAGCCATTGAATCAGGTTGTGAACGAGTGGATATGAATGAGTGGTAGATTTCTGCTTGACACGAATATTATAATCGCTCTCTTTGGAGATGATGCTTCTGTTAAAAATCGGTTGGTGCATGCGGATGAAGTTTTTATATCCAGTACTGTTCTGGGAGAATTATACTTTGGCGCCCATAAGTCCAAACATATTAAGAAGAATCTGTCAAGATTAGAGGATTTTGCTTCATGCAGCGCTGTGTTGCCATGTGATACTGATACCGCAAGCGTCTATGGCATGATAAAAAAGCGACTACTGGAAAAAGGGAAGCCTATTCCAGAAAATGATATATGGATAGCGGCTGTCGCATATCAGCAGGGTCTAACTGTGATATCACGCGATGGTCATTTCAGTGAAGTGGAAATCTTTATCGAATGTTATTATTATCCACTTATTTTTTGAAGATAGCTATAATATCTTCTCATCCCTTGATCCCGCATATTCTTCTGCAACGGATATAATCTTGAATCCTTCTTTACGAATCTGTTTGATCACAAATAAAGGGATATTCTCATCTGCAAGAAATATATCTGAACTATTCAAGCGATAGCCTTTCCGGGAATTATGTAGATATGTTCTTCTTTCAGGAGGGACAGTGAATATTCAAGAGCGGCAAGGATATCTTCTTTTTTTATATGCGGATAGTTTTCCATTATCTCTTCATGAGTCCAGTTGTTTGCGAGCAGTTCCAGCAGTAACTCAACTGAAATCCTGGTGCCTTTGATAACAGGCTTCCCACTAAGAATATGAGGGTCGCATACAATTCTCTTGAAAATTTCCTCTGGCATGATGATCCAGTTATATAATTTGATATAAGCCTATATAAAGGTCTTGTTAGAAAATTGCACTCCGATGGTTAAAGGGATGACTGACCTTTTGCTGTGCACTGCGGCACATATTTATAACTATTTAAATATTAAAATCCCGGCAAAACCAAAATATCAGCATGAAAAAATATCCATGAAAGATTCATTTTGATTTCAATACTTGGGGCATTTCATGTGCATCCCCCTTATTGCTTTTTTAACCATTCCAGTCTTTTTATCTCTGCTTGCTTAAGTATACGGATCAGCAAGTCTATACTAATCTCTTTTTTGTGCGGGTTAGGTATGGTCAAAACAAGATTACCTTTTATCATGTATGGGTGCCTTCCACCAGAGAATGGACCTTCGAATCCAAAGTCCTTCAATCTCTTAACAAGTTGTTTCCATGATACCGGCATCAATTTTGTCAAAAGACCCCACCATCTTTGGTTCTTTGAATTTCTTATGACCTATCGAAGGAATTAAAAGCCCTTTTTTTAATCTAATGATTACCCATCCTTCAATTGTTTCGGCAAGATTCCTTCGGCACTCCTCAAGGTTTTTCCCGGTCGCCCATACTCCTTTTAATCCCGGGACTTCACCATAATAAGGCTCGTCGTCCTCAATTATTTCATATTTTGCCTTTTCCAGTGCTGCGTTTATATATTCCAGTATCATGCTGAATCTCTTTATTTAATATTCATAATTGCTCTTAATATAACTTTTTATTGCATGCAATAATCCAGAGATGACGATACATCATCCTGAATAATCACCCCCCGCGCCTCCTGTTCGCAATCGCGGGCTGGGGGCTTGCCCGCGTTGATGGGATGGGCTTTTTTATTTGCGGGAGGGGGGAAACGGTGTGTTTATGGCTGGGGGGCGGGGGAGGGATGTATGGACGGGTCGGCTGATGAGGGGGCGGGAGGGAGGTTTTAATTTTGGGGAATCTTATGAAATAATGGCTCTGCATTTTGAAAATCAAAACCGCAGATGAACGCGGATGAACTCAGATACCTGATTAACGGTGAAGCAAATTGAAGTAAAATATGAATCTCACCGCAAAGAGCGCAAAGGTCGCAAAGATTTTTACTGCTATGCTTTGCGCTCTTTGCGTGCTTTGCGGTGTAAAGCGCCGCACATTTATCACTCAGTAAACATTAAAATCCCGGCGCCGTCCTCACAGCCGCCGCTTTTTTACCCCAATGTAAGTATTGCTCGAAAGCATTAATATCAAAAATAAAGGGACATCCGAAGGTTGCAGAAATAGTGAGCCATATAGACGTTCTGTGGTTTGGCGGCGATACTGATATGCTTGTGCCGGAGTTTGCTTTTGAAGTTGAGCATACGACCGATGTGACAAAAGGACTCGGCAGGATTCATAAACCAACAAATACTTGCTATAATACGCCTATACCCTCATAAGTTCAACAATAATGTTCATACACTTTTAAGTAGTGGTGAAGTTATCCCATGTACAAGAATAAGAAGGCTGACAAAAAGTGATAATGTGAGCAAATCAATACCAGACCTTATCAAAACAGGAGAATCAGAAACCGTCGAATTCAAAGAAAAATTCGATGAGCGATGCATTGAAACCTTGGTATCTTTTGCTAACACAAGAGGCGGTGTGATTTTCATAGGTGTATCCGATAAAAACAATATCAAAGGAATAAATATCGGAAAAGAAACCATCAACCAGTGGGTAAACCAGATATCTCTAAGCACTGAACCCAGGCTCATCCCTGATATTGAAAAGATGGAGATCGATGGAAAGACGGTCATTGCAGTGCAGATAAAAGAATATCCGATAAAACCTGTTTCAACAAAGGGCAGATGCTTCAAAAGAGTGGACAGTAGCAATCGCACAATGACAACCCAGGAGATCACGCAGATATATCTGCATTCCACAGGATTGAGCTGGGATAAATATCCAGCCCAGAATGCCAATCTTGAAGATGTTGACATTGAGAGGGTTAAAAGATATATACAAAAAGCAAAGGAGACCGGCAGAAAAAAGATTGCCGAAGATGAAGACCCGGTGCAGGTTCTTGAAAAAATGAATTTGGTAACCAGAGGACAGTCCACATGGGCAGCAGTTCTTCTTTTTTGCAAAGAACCTCAGAAAATCATCTCTCAGGCTGCGATTCATTGTGGAAGGTTCAAGGAAGGAAATATAGTGATCGATGACAGGATGATCACCGGGACTCTTTTTGAGCAGATCGATGAAGGGATGGATTTCATTCATAAAAATATAAATGTCGAATTTGTAATGACGGGCAGACCAGAAAGAGACCAGATATGGGATTACCCCCTGGAAGCATTGCGGGAAGCCCTCATTAATGCTGTCTGTCACAGGGATTATACCATTTTATCACATATTGAGATACGAATATACGAAGATAGACTTGTTATCTGGAGTCCAGGTCATTTGCCTTTTGGGATCACCCTTGAAGAGCTTTATAAACCTCATTCATCAACCCTTCGAAATAAAGGACTGGCAGAAGTTTTCTATGATACTGAACTGATCGAACAGTGGGGAAGCGGCATAGACAAAATGCAAAAGTATTGTCTTAATGCTGGACTACCTGAACCGATATTTGAGGAATATCAGGGATTTCAGGTAGTATTTAGAAAGGATATTTATAATGAAGATTATTTGCGCAGCTTAAATTTGAATGAAAGGCAGATCAAAGCTGTTATGTATGTCAAAAAGAATGGAACTATTACAAATAAAGAATATCAGGAAGTCTGCAATACATCTGAAAGAACCTCTTCACGGGATCTGGCAGAACTGGTATCCTCAGGATTATTTGAACAGATCGGTATTACCGGGAAAGGCAC
>JAYTKX010000039.1:0-10714 GCA_043729865.1 Methanobacteriota archaeon | reverse complement strand
ACTCCGCACCCACGTATGCCCCGCAGGGCATACGTGTATACGCCCTCCAGAGGCGTGACTCTGGGCGCCATCATCTGCGGCTAATTTTTTCAAAAGCTGGACATAGTAATTCCTGCATGCGCGCAATTGCGCCGCGTCCCTAGCAATAGATCACGTTTTTTTGATTTGCGGAAAACTATAATTTTCTCGATATCATTTGACAATTTAGCCTTGACAGGACACTACTGTATTTCCTTCCGCAATGATGGGTCTTATGTTCTCTACAACGCTTTTGCACCTGATCAGTATATCCGTGCCATAAAGAAGCCTGCTTGCATGGTATATTTCATAAAGGAAGGGAGAAGAATATTCCAGTTCATCCATGCCAATGAGCAATATCTCAAGCGGTCTTTTCAATTTTCCAAGAAGAGAGTACCTTATTCTGGCAATTTTGTCTAAATCCTTTTCAGGATATTCCCTTACTATTACCGCAATATCGTAATCGCTTTTTTCGTTCTCTTCTCCTTTTGCGATGCTGCCGAATAGATATATCGCTTCGATGCTGCTGATATCTTTTAATATGGTATTGACGATTTTTTCAAGATCTATTTTTTCTTCGGAAACTGTCATTTTACCCCATCGCAGCGGCAGGGATGTGCCATGAAGATCTTCCTTTGTAAACTCCCATTCTTTCAAGTTGAGCAAGTTTCTTTTTCAGATTATTGAAATATTCTTCTCCCGATAATGGTATCCCTTCGCGAACAGCGTCCAGCGCGGTGATCCTGCATGACCCAAGCATTGTTTCAAACTCAGTTTCAGTATAACCAAGAGGCTCGATTGGAATTGAAAAGGTATTGGCATCTATCAAATCCCCAATCCGCGTTAAAAAATCATGTTCAAAGTTATTGCTTATCACTATGATATCTATATCACTGAGATTTGTAAAGGTTTCTTTAGCCCTTGAACCGTATAGAATAATGCAAGCAGGCTTGAACTTCATTTCAATCTCTCTGCAATATTCCTTCAGGGCTTTTTTTATTGCATCAGGTTCTGTGCAAATTCTTTTATTGTCAAAGCGCATATTAATCCCCTTAGCTCTTGGCCTTGATGTTATAATATTTAGCAACTTTAGCCCAAGGTATTCCAAGTTTTGAGCTAATTGCCAAATTGTTATATCCTTCTGATTTGAGTTTTTGAACTCGTTCTTTTAATTCATTATCTTTCTTTGGCTTAATTTCTACATCGAAAATATACTTTGCATCGTGAAGTATTTGGAATACTGCCATAGGGTCCTTACTAATTTCATCACCAACAATTAAAGAAACGGCATGCTTCCTTTGATTATCGTTTTTTGCTTTTTGAAAACTTTCATCATAGGCTATTTTTTTCGCAATATCGGAAAAATCAGTTCTATTGTTATAGGTTTCAATTGATTTATGTGATGTTCCAAATCTGGACTGTTCTATTGAAATTTCGGTTATGTTATTATTTGAATCAATTATGTTTAATCCTTTATTAGATGCTTCGTCCCCAGGTATTGGGTACCGTATACCAATATCATCATTTTTCAGCGTATCCACAGTCTCTCTGAATGAACTTGAATCGCCCTCTTCCTCAAACTTTCTTATTGCTTCTTTCACATGTTCTATCAATTCCTCCGGGATGAACTGGCATCCTTCAAGACTTCGGCAGAGAGGGTAGAGATGGATATCAAAAGCACCTTCTATCGCTTGTTCTCTTAATTCTTCCAATGTATCAACGTTTCCACCGCTTCTCTTAATCATTTCTAATTGTATTTGCTGCTTAAATCCGCCTATTTTATCAAGAACTTTTTCTTGCTCATCTGGTGCAAAAGTCTCAGAAAGTTTTGACAATGTTCCAATCCCAGCTGCCCCTTCTGCGGTTGTTAATTTCTCCTGAATGGAAGGAGCAAGATTGAGCAGTGTTAGGTATTTTTTCAAAGTTGAAATTGAGACGCCCGTCTCTTTGACTACCTTGTTGTAATCCAAATACTTCTCATAAATCTTCTGATACGCTCTTGCTTTGTCGATAGGGTTCATGTCAGCTCTGTGAACATTCTCAATCAGTGATATTATCGTAGCATCGGTATCGTCGGTAATGTCTCTGATAATTGCTGGTATAGTCCCCCATCCTAATCTTTTGCAGGCAAGAAAACGCCTTTGTCCCGCGATTAAACCATAGCTGTCATCGTTATTCTTCTTGACAATTATGGGAGTCAACAACCCCTTTTCCTTAATACTATTGGCTAAATCTTCTAATCCTGCATCTTCCGTACCGGCATTCAAATCCTTTCTTGTATTCAACTCTGACACTTTAATAGTCGACAACTCAATATCTCTTATTTCCATTATTCAACACCTCGATCGGTCATGTTATTTTACCTGATCTAAATTTCACACAAGTAAAAATAAAAAGGTAAAGGGCTCGTGCCCTCTCACCTCGCCCTCACCGACTCCAGCGCCTGCTGCACCATCTGCCTGTAGCTCTCCACATCAGTAGAGTAATGCTCCCTCGCCTTAACAGCATCAGGATTATCACCCTTGAGCTTCTCAAGCCTCGCCATGGTGAGCTTCGCACAGTCCACGACCCACCTGTCCCGCGTGGCAGCATCCACTATCTGCATGGACTCTGCCCTGATGGACGTAAGGACGTTCCCTTCTTTCGTGGTGTAAGTTGTGGGCTTACCGATGACAGCTATGAACTCTGGCGGCGTGGTCTTTGCAAGCACCTGCGCAGCTTCGGGCTGGTACTGTCCCGCGTTCACATAGAACGCGCCAGTGGGATCCACGATGCGCCCGCGCCAGAACTCTGCGTCTGTCCCCACATCGTCTTTCTCAGTCAGCGTACCCACAATGAAGACGCGGTTGCACTTTGCGCCTGTCGGCGTGAGCAGGTATGATGGAGAATACTGGTCCTGCCCTTCCTTTGCCTGCAAATTTGAATCCTTGAACTCTGCCGCAAATATGCGGTGCGCAACCTCGCGCACGAAACCTGACCCGTTCCATGATCCAGTCACTGATCCATTTTCAGCCATGTTACGCCTCCTGCGCCACAGGCGCCGCGCTTCCGAGCAGTCTCATAATATCTTCATCGATCGGCTTTGCATCCTGCCTGATCGTGTCCACCAGAATGAACCTGTCAAGTTTGGCTCCCGATACGGTGAAATACCTGCCCACGAGCTTGCTCTTTATCACATCAAGCACCACAGCCTGGTCAAGCGCCTCGGTCGCCATGTCCTTAGCCTGATCAAGCGTAATGCCTACCAGCGCTTCTGTGACCTCCCTGTTCAACAGGATGTCCTGCACCTTTTCCCCATCGTCCATTACCGCTTTGACCCTCAGGTCATAGATGCCTTCCACCTTGCCGTGCTCTCCGCATGCGCCCTTAATCAGCGCGCGGTTGCACTCAGGGCAGCGCTTGATAAGTCCTGAGCCGTTCTGGACGTCCACGATGGCGCCGCTGTATTCAACAAGCGTCCTGCCTACCTCAACATCCTCATCTATCGGGACTATCTCGCTTGTCTTATTCAGCTTGACGCTGAACTGCCCCTGATATTCCGAAGTGGTGATGTTCTTGAACAGGTAGCTCTTACCTTCCTCCACCTGCGGCAGACCCGCTTTCGTCCATTTGGTGAATTTTATCGTTCCTGATTCATCGCCCAGAAGTCCGACCTGGGACACGGATTCATGGTTGGTCTCCCACAACTGCACCACTTTACCGCGCAGAGTTACCCACTTGCTATCTTCTTTTATCTCTGATGCTTTCACCTGCGGTGTTTCACGCTTCTCGAAAAACTCAGTTCTCGGGATATTGTGCTGCTTCAGAAAATAGTTGATGACGTTCCTGCGTGCTTCTTCAGGAGGCACCTTGAACTTATTTATCAACTGGTCCAACCGGGTTTCGATTTCTTCTGGCGGTACTTTGATACCCAATTCTGTGAATCGGGTTCCTATCTTTGTTGCTATGTCACTCATATTTTTCCTCAAGCCTCTTGTTTGATCTGTTAGTGAGAGGCAATAACACCCTTGCACCTGCGAGAATATAAAGGTTATCAGAGCGGTGTGAAAGTAATCTACCAAAGATAAATAAGAGAACATTTCCATTAAATGAAATATGCCTGTGGATAGATATCAAACGATAAGAAATAAGCTTGTCTCTTTCATTCGCAAAAAAGTCCAGGAAGCAGGCGCAAGCGGCGCCGTCATCGGATTAAGCGGCGGCATAGACTCAGCGCTCACAGCGTATCTCACTGTCGAAGCGCTTGGCGCCGATAAAGTCCTTGGGCTGCTCCTGCCTGAAAAAGGCATCACGCCAGGGCAGGATATTGATGATGCAATGGAGGTCGCAAGGTTCCTTGGCATCGAACATAAGACCATAGATATCTTAAAAGTCTTAAATTCATATTCATCCACCATCCCTGATTTCGATAAGAACAATTTGCTTGCTAACGGGAACCTGAAGGCGCGCACCCGCATGTGCATCCTGTATTACCATGCCAACCTCATGCGCCGCATGGTCGTGGGAACAGGAAATAAGACTGAATTGCTACTCGGGTATTTCACAAAATACGGCGACGGAGGCGTGGATATTGAGCCAATTGGAGGTCTTTATAAGACCCAGGTGCGCGGTCTTGCGCGACATATGGGCGTACCGAAGCGCATTATTGATAAAACACCCACTGCAGGTCTATGGCCGGGGCAGACTGACGAGGAGGAACTGGGCGTCACCTATGAGACGGCAGATAAGATCCTCGCGATGCTCGTGGATGAGAAAAAAGAGATATCAGATGTAAAAAAGTTTTTCCCTGCAGACCAGGTAGACAGACTTGCTGCCCTGCTGAAGATTAATGAGCACAAGAGACAGCCTCCGGCTGCTCCTGAAATCTGACAAGCGGTTTTGACAGGTGCCTCCTCGCGGATGGCGGAACTTCATAGAACCCGGTTGAAATATTCCTCTTAATTGATTCAATAACCTGATCTTTCGCTTTCGCCCCGCATTTCTCGCACCTGAATCCCTGTCCGCGTCCCATAGATTTCATCCGCTTTCCGCAGCATAAGGGATTACGCAGTTCATTCTGGTTCAGGGCAGTGACTTTGACTTTTTCAAGGTTCAGCGTTCCATCCTTCACGCTGCCGTACACTGTAACCCCATCACCTGCGCGAAGCTTCCGTATAATACTTCTAAAGCCTTTGGTGGGCTCAAATGCCGCGCATTCAATAGATGCAGAGCCATCTGATATCTCAAAAATAACATGCCCGCCCTCAATGGTTTTTGGAGGTTTGCTGATCATACCATCGAGAATATACGAGCGTAAGTCTATCACTTCACCTATCTTTGCTCTTAAAAGGTGCATGTCTGTATTCTGGTTGGTCATGTAAACGACATATCTTTCCACAGGTTCGCTTTTGATAAAAGAAAACGCCCGCCGCACCGCAAGCTCGCTCTTTCCCCTGATTCCAAAGAGGATGGGGTCAGGCGAATGGGGCGCGAAAACAATGCGTCTGTTCTCATGGTCTGCCGTATCCCATGTATCAGGCTGTGCTGCCGCTTTCCATACAGAATCCTCATCTATCGCACGCTGCGTACCCCACCGCTTTTTTTCCCTGTATGCGATAAGCTCATACGTAATATCAGGAAGACCGGTAAGAGCGAACCCGGCTGCTGCAAGAGCGCCGATAAGACCTCTCCCATTCTTGAATCCCTTATGGCTTATCCCGCGGCGCTCCAATAATTCCTCTGCCTCGCGTATCTCAAGCACATCCTGGACAGCCCTCAGTGAAAATCTGGCGAGCTCTTTTTTCAAATCCTCTGATGCAAACTCGATGAAAACTACTCCGGGGTTGGTATTATCTGCCGAAAATACCGCCATCTCTTCGACAAGATCAATGACCATCTTCCTGACAGTTTCGGCATCCTCGCTTCTTTTCAACCCGATGGGAATTGCCATGGCAGCGTTCCCGCGCGTCTTGTATATTATATTAGGGTTCAGGCGGACAAGAAGCGGGTATCCTTCGATCCTGCCAAACGCCATAAGTTTCTCGATCAGCACGGCTGCAAGGTAAGTCGTGCACATTCCTTCCTTTGAATCCGTGTCATCAAGCCCAATTATCATTTGTTCCCCTCTCTTATTCAACCGGATAATAAACCTTGTCAGCTTCATGAAGCATAAGTATATATGTTGGTATAATAACAATCAATTTGATGAATAAGGAACTGCTTATCAACCGGGTTGTCTCAATATTAAGCAAAGCGGGCTTTATTATTTCTGACCGCTGCGACATCCGTCCAAGAAGTTTTGACCTTGCGGCACGGCGGGATGACTTACTGCTGTTGATCAAAGTATTGTTCAATATCGACGGCCTGAACGAAGAGACAGCCAATGAAATGCTGTTCCTCTCAAAACACCTGAACGGGAACCCGATAGTCATAGGTGAAAAAAGCAGGGACCATTCACTTGAAGCAGGTGTCGCATATCTGAGATATGGTGTACCTGCCGTTGATATAAACACACTGGATGATTATTTTACAGAGAACATACCACCCCTGGTCTATGCTGAACATGGCGGGCTGTATGTGAATATCGATGGGAAATTCCTGAAAGAAGAACGCATCAGGAAAAATATCTCTCTTGGCTCCCTTGCATCTTCGCTTGGAGTATCAAGAAGGACGATAAGCAAGTACGAGGAAGGGGAAATGGCAGCAAACGTGGATGTCGCCCTCAAGCTTGAAGAGAGACTTGACAGGGGATTTGCAGTAGCAGTTAACCTGTTTGAAAAACGCGACTCTCATACCCCGAAACATGAACACGTTGAAAAGGGCTCATTGAAAATTCTTTCCCAGCTTACAAATATGGGATTCGATGTCCTCCCTACTTCGCAGGCTCCATTTGACGCAGTATCTATTCATGCAGATCGCAGAGACGAAAATGGAACGATACTTACCGGTGTTGGTGAATTCACTTCAACGATGGTCAAGAAAGCTCATCTTATGAGCAGCATATCCGAGGTCGCGCTAACGCAATCCCTTTTGATAGTTCGCGGCGGCAGTAAAGTTAGGAATATCGAACGGACTGTTGTAGTTGAGGATACGGAACTGAAAAAATACAGCGACAAGGATGACTTGATTAACCTTATGCAGGAAAGAGGGCGCAGAGTGGTCGTTTCATAAGGGTTTATATTTTCGCGGTTCAAGTGAAGGAGATAAATGACCAAAAAGATCGACTGGTATGATGAATTTGTAGACCTTAATTATATTCCGGCGAAAGACGACCTTATCTGCCTGTATTATTTTGAACCTGCAAAAGGCATGAGCCCTAAAGAAGCAGCAGGAAGGATAGCTTCTGAAAGCTCTGCCGGCACATGGACTACCCTTCACAAACTCCCGGAACGGGTGGCTAAGATAAAGGCGCGCGCTTTCCATATCGAGGGAAAATATGTGAAAGTGGCATATCCGCCTGACCTGTGGGAACCGGGCAACGCCCCGCAGCTGCTAAGCGGCATTGCTGGCAATATATTCGGTATGAAAGCGCTTCGGAACCTGAGGCTTATAGATGCCTCTCTCCCGAAAAAATATATTAAGAGCTTCAAGGGTCCGCATCATGGTATTTCGGGTATAAGGGACATGTTGAAAGTCAGGGAACGACCTGTCACAGGGGCGGTACCCAAACCCAAGATAGGCTTTAGCGCTGCGGAGCATTCACAGGTAGCCTATGAAACATGGATGGGCGGATTTGACCTTGTAAAAGACGATGAGAACCTGACCTCCCCTTCTTTTAACCGCTTTGAAGACCGTGTAGCTCGGATGGCAAAACTGCGGGACAGGGCTGAAAAAGAGACTGGAGAGCAGAAAGATGCGCTGCTTAACATCACAGGCGAGACAAGGATGATGATGCAGAGGGCAAAACTTCTCCACGATTCAGGTTTCCGTTTTGCTATGATCGATGTGGTCACCTGCGGCACAGCGGCTGTGCAAACGCTGCGGGATGAATGCAGCGACCTTGGTTTAGCCATCCACGCCCATCGGGCGATGCATGCTGCTTTTGACCGTAATCCAAAGCATGGCATTTCCATGTACTTCCTTGCAAAGCTGATGCGATTGATAGGTGTCGATGAGATCCATGTGGGCACAGCAATAGGGAAATTAGTGGGGACAAAAAAGGAAGTCGTTGATATCGCAGATATGCTTCGCTCCTCCCGTGTAGAGCCAGGAACCATGCTCGAGCAGGACTGGGGTGGGATCAAGTCCGTACTTCCGGTCTCATCCGGAGGTCTGCATCCCGGATTAGTGCCGAATGTTATGCATATCCTTGGAAATGATTGCACGCTGCTTGTAAGCGGAGGCATCCACGGGCATCCGAAAGGAACACGCGCTGGCGCGGCTGCAGTTATGCAGGCGATAGAAGCGACAATGGATGGTATTGACCTCAAGCAATATGCAGTTAACCATAAGGAATTGAAGCAGGCTCTTGAAAAATGGGAATATTTCAAGCCCAGGTGATTTCGATCAAAACAGTGATTTTCTTTTGGATTTCTTTTCTTTTTGTTCTTCGGGTTTCTTCTCATCCATCTCAAGTTTAAATAACTTGAGTTCAGGGGGCGCTATTATCTCAGGTTCATGCTGCACTATGACTTCTTCTGTTATCTCTTCTTTATTCTCAGGCTCTTTAACCTCAGGGACGTGAACTTCTGCCTTCTCTTCGGGTTTCTTCTCATCCATCTCAAGTTTAAATAACTTGAGTTCAGATGGCGCTGTTATATCGGGCTCATGCGACACTGTGCCTTCTTCTTTTTCCTCTTCTTTTTCTGTCGGCGTAATCTCAATTTCAGATGGCGCTGTTATCTCAGGCTCATGCGATACTGTCACTTCTTCTTTTATCTCTTCTTTCTCAGTCGGTGTAATCTCAAGTTCAGGGGGCGTTGTTATCTCAGGCTCATGCTGCACTGTGACAACTTCTTCTTTTTCCTCCTCCGTCTCCAGCATCGTTATATCAAGCTTAAAAGGCAGTGTAATCTCTTCTTCCGGCTTTTCTTCCTCCTTCTCAGGCGCGGTCATGCCAAGTTCAAGAGGCAGTGTAACCTCTTCTAACAGTGCCTCCTCTTCTTTTTCTGGCGGCGCTAATTCAGGCTCAGGAGATACCGCAGACTTATCTTCCAGCTTCTCTTTTTCTGCAACTGGCGTCGGTATATTGAGCTTGCGAACCCGAGGCTCCACGAATTCTTCGGGCAATTCATCTTCAAGTTCAAGTTCATCTGATTCCGGAACCTCTGCTTCAGGTACGTCTCTTGTTTCCTCTGCGGGTTCAGGGACCTTAGCCTCTTCCGGTCTCATCCAGGGCTTTTCCTGAGCTTCGCTTGCTGCCCCTGCTGTCTCAGTTACTGCGATGGGAACAGTTGTAGAGGGTTTTGCAGGCGCAAAAAAATCAGAGTTGATATCGAATCTTTCAGGTTTGAAATCTTCAGGTTTGATTTCGGCTATCCCTGCAAGTTCACCTTTATTTTCTTTTTTGGGCTGGACATCAGGTTCAACCTTTGCTCCATGTTTCTTTTTTGATCTTCTGAGCCTGATCAATAAGAAAAAAGCAATGATAATTAGAACAATGTTTGCAATGATCAGCAAATTATTAGTAAAATCTATGCCTTCAATGTAATTTTCAATACCCATATTACCTTCAGATATAATATTAATAGTATAATACTTAATGTTTTTGATTGTAAACATGACCCCAACTTGAAATTGTATTTCCGGATAAATCGAAAATTTGTTTTTGAAAGAAAATATTCTCTATTAGAAAGACTGCCATCTGTCTAACGCAGGTATCATGGATCAAAAAATTATCATTATTAATAATGATAAGCTTTAAATACAATGAATAATCATTATAGATAGGTGATATACTTGGAGACAAGAGACATACCAGAAATCGTAATGAAGAGGAAAGTATGCGAGTCATGCGGCGAGGGCAGGTTCGAATTTGACCTTGATACATATGGGTTGCACGAATATATCTGCAGCACCTGCTCAACCTGAGCACCTGCTCAGGTGAATATTCTTTTTTTTAATTTTACTTTTCTGTATAACTCTTTTTCCTCAGCTTCGTTATAATATCCCGCAGTTCTGCCGCATTCTCGAACTCAAGGTTCTTCGCAGCCCTGTGCATAGCAGCCTCAAGTTCGATGATGTAATTGAACATCTCCTCTTTGGGCGGAAGCGCAACCTCAGGCGTCCGCGGCTCCACTGCTTTCCTGATGGTCTGCGGCGTGATATTGTGCTCCTCGTTGTACTTCATCTGCATCGCTCGCCTGCGGTTCGTTTCATCTATCGCCCGTTGCATCGAACCTGTGATCCTGTCCGCGTACATCACAACCCTTCCCTCGATGTTCCTCGATGTCCTCCCTATTGTCTGCATAAGCGAGCGGTCTGAGCGCAGGAATCCCTCCTTATCAGCATCCAGTATCGCAACAAGTGCCACCTCCGGAAGGTCAAGCCCCTCCCGAAGCAGGTTTATGCCCACAAGCACATCGAACTCCCCAAGCCGCAGCCCCCGGATTATATCGATGCGTTCAAGCGTCTCGATCTCAGAATGCATGTACCTTGCCTTTATTCCCATGCTGATAAGGTACTCTGTCAGGTCTTCAGCCATCCTTTTTGTGAGCGTTGTGACAAGGACCCTGTGCGACTTTTCGGTCTTTGCGTGAATCTCCGCCATCAGGTCGTC
>JAYTKX010000038.1:0-3843 GCA_043729865.1 Methanobacteriota archaeon | reverse complement strand
GGGCAGCGTGCTCTTTTTTACCCTGACAAAACCGTGTTTCTCAAAGAACTCTGGAATATAGGTAAGCGTGATGAGTTTGTTCAATCCAAGAGCCCTGGCTTCCTCCTCGCATGCTTTCAGTATCTGGGAACCTATTCCCTGCCTTACCAGCTCAGGTTCGACCGCAAGTGAAAGTATCTCTCCATAGTCTTCCCATGTAATATGGAGCGCGCCGCAGCCCACCATTTTATCATCCTGAATGATAACAAAAAAATCCCTCAGGTTCTCGTAGAGTTCGCTCAGCGACCTGGGAAGCATCATGCGCTTATCAGCGTAACTGTTTATGAGCTTCCACATCTTTTCGACGTCTTTAATCGTGGCTTTTCTTAACAAATGTTATCCTCACATTTAATTTTATAAAATCTGCGTTCATCTGCGGTTTCATAGAATCTATTTTCGTTTTTTCAATTTTGCTGCAAGGGATTCCACCTGTTCTACTGCTGTGCCTATATATTTTTCCGGGTCCATTATCCCTGTTATCTCATCCTCGCTTAAATATTTTGATACTGTTTCATTGCCAAGCAGCGCGTCCTTCATTTGTCCTCCTGTCTCGCGCGCGGTCATGGCAGACTGCCGCACTATCTCATGCGCCTCCTGCCTTCCCACGCCTTTCTTGGTGAGTTCGATCATGACGGCTTCGCCCATGTTCAGTCCGTTGAGCAGTTCCAGGTTCTTCCTTATGTTCTCAGGGTAGAAACGCAGGTTCTGGATAATGGTTGTTGTAAGCCTTATCACATGGTCAGTTAGCACGCAGGACTCGGGGAACACTATCCGCTCGCACGATGAATTGGTAAGGTCGCGTTCGTCCCACAGCGTGTTATTGAGCAGTTCCGGTTCCACCATCGCGCGCACTATCCTTGCAAGCCCGCATACCTGCTCTGATTTTATTGGGTTACGCTTGTGCGGCATCGTGGATGAGCCCACCTGTTTCTCGCCAAAACTCTCTTCCACCTCGGCTATCTCGCTTCTTGCGAGGCTTCTTATCTCAACGCATATTTTATCAAGCGTCGTGACTGTGTTCGCCATCCACATAACGAACTCGGCATGCCTGTCCCTCTGGATAATCTGGTTCGAGACATCAGCAGGCTCTATGCCCAGCACTTCCATTGTCTTTTTCTGTATCTCGATGCCCTTTTTCCCGAACGCTGCCTGCGTCCCGACAGCCCCGCTCATCTTGCCTGCCGTGGCGCGCGGCGTGAGCTGGTCGAGGCGCTCCATGTGCCTGTCGGTCTCGGAAGCCCATATCGCAAAGCGCAGACCGTACGTTGTGGGAACGCCTATCTGCCCGTGGGTGCGCCCCGCACATACCGTATTCTTGTGCGATAGTGCCGTGTCCACAAGTACCGAGCGTAATTTTGCAGTTTCTTTCCTTAATATCTGGATAGCATCTTTTATCTGAAGCGCTGTGGCAGTATCCAGGATATCGTTCGATGTGGCGCCAAAATGCACCCATTTTCCCGCATCATCCGACTGTTCAGAGAGCGCAAGCACCACTGCCATCACGTCGTGGTGTATCTCGTCCTCTATCTCCTTTACCCGTTCAAGTTTTACCTTGACTGCGCCTCGGGCAATTTTCTCATCAACTCCTTTCGGGATGTAGCCTGTTGTGACCTCGGCTTTAGCCAGAGCCGCTTCAACAGCAAGCATTTTAACGAGGCGGGTCTCTTCGCTCCAGACAGATTTCATTTCAGGATGTCCGTAGCGGTATTCAATGGGATGGATTGCCATGTGGGTACTTATTGGCGGTCTGGTTTAAAGAAACTATCGATGAGAAAACATTATATTCCATAAGTATGTAGACATATAGGGTGAAAAATAAATGGCAGTCGGTTTTGTTTTAATAAATGTGGCTCCAGGGATGGAAAAAAAGGTCTTTGATAGCATGATAAAATGGGATGAGATCCAGGAGTTATACCCTCTCTTCGGGGATTATGATCTCATTGCGAAGATACAGGCGCCAGATTATGAAAGCTTAAGTGATATTGTAGTTAAAAAGGTGCGGGCTATTAAAGGAGTGACAGAGACAAAAACACTGACCGGCGCTAAATTTTAGTTCCGGGCGCACGCCGGTCTCTATTTTTTGAGCTCTTTGTGCTTTTTTATGATCTCCCGCAATTCGTCCGGATGCCCCATAACATTTATATAAGGCATTTTCCGCAGTTTTTCCACAGCATCAATATCCACATCCCTCATAGTTAGCGTGAGTTTCTTACCGTTGGGCAGATCAGTGATGATTTCCCCCCGTTTCTGGTCCGCCGGGAATATGTAGACGGGTATTTTCGCTTTCATTGCCTGCGCCGCAGCATTTGAGAGGAGGGTATCTGATATTCCTGCAGCTATCTTTCCTACCGTGTTGGACGTGGAAGGCATAATGAGGAGGAAATCGTATTTACCAAGCTGCAGGTCTCCAACCAGGAAAGGGATGTTGGGGGATTTTTCACTGTATGTCCTGGGGAAACTCGTTTTTAGCTCCTTAAGAATTTTGTACCATTTTATCACCATCTCTCCTGCCTGTGAGAGATAGACCTTTACATCAAGATCATGTTCTTTCGTGAGTTCTTTCATTATCTCAAGGCTTTCCCTGAGGTAGTCGCCGCAGCCTGTGATGCCCCATGCGATTTTCAGAGTCATGTTAAATCGGATTATTTTTTTTAAGGATTATAGTCGTTTTCATTAATCTATCCACTGTCCTGCGCAGGCTTTTTAGCCCTTCATCATCGTCTTTTGCGCCATCGGCTCCTCTGTCCTTTGACCAGAACGCGCCGCCCAGGTTCGCCCCGAATGAGCCGCCGCCTACGGGAATGGCTTCGTTTATTATGTAAAAGTTCAGTATCGCCTGTATGGACGGCTCCTGCCCTCCAGTGCGGTCGCCTCCTACTGCGAGCGCTGCGCCGGGTTTGTTCCTGATAAAGTGCGGGTCATACGCTGCGATCGCCCTGCAGCGGTCCATTATCGCTTTTGTCTGGGCGCTCAGCGTGCCCTGATACACAGGCGTACCGATAATAACGGCGTCCGCCCATTTGAGTTTTTCATAGACGAACTGCATATCGTCTTTGTGTATGCACCCATTTTTGTTTTTTATGCAATGATCGCAGTGGATGCAGAAGTTTATCTTTTTCCCCATTGCAGAGAAGTATTCGATTTCCGCGGAATACATCTCTCCGGCATGTCGGAGCGCCTCCTGAACTATGTAATCAGTTGAGGCTTTTCTGGGGCTGCCAGAGATGCCAAATAGCTTTAAGTTTTCTTCACCCATTTTTTCACATGATCAAGAACGACCTGTTTTCTCAAATAGCTTTTGTGCATATACCGAAACTGTGTAGTCCCGAAATCTTTGGCTTTATATATCCATACTACCACGACACGACCCTGTCATGCTCAAACAGCATATTGACTATCCTGTCATATCCCACACATTCGTGCGCCGTAACCCCTCTCGCCTCTGCATCATCCCTGCAGGCAAATGCCTTCATTCCAGGATCCATGTACACCGCATCATGCATCAGGAGGATCGTTACATCATGCTCCCTGCCCTGCACCTTCGCGATCTCGATGGGCGTGATGTCATTCGGAGTCCTAATAATATGCAGGATCTTCATAACAGTCTCACATATACGCAGATTTGATTATCGTATATCTGCGTTTATCTGCGTTCATCTGCGGTTGATTTTCGTATGTCATAATGATTTTGTTACCCCAATTCATGGCACAGTCACATAATCCAGTTATGAACATTAAAGTAATATCATCACAATAAATACTTATTTATTCTTTAATGTAATGATACTACTTGTGCAACATGGT
>JAYTKX010000037.1:0-6667 GCA_043729865.1 Methanobacteriota archaeon | reverse complement strand
ATATTGTTTTGTTGAAAAAAGGGGGATTAGGATTGATGTAAGTGGCTAAAAATTTTACTGTATTAATATTTTAACATCTCTTCGGAGATACTGTTAACTTAATTTCTTTGATATAAGACATAGACTGATCAGAGAATATTCTACATGTTGACTGCCATACTGATATTAGGATTGTCATTTCCACTGGCATCGGTCAATATAGTCACAGCAGAAGAGGAATACAGGAGATTTGTGGATGAGACGGAGGAAAAGTGAAGCTCTTATTGAAATACCTGTTATTATCACGGCGCAGTCATACAATTATTATGCAGCAGCAGGTCTTATCATTTTGCTTCTGGCAGGTTTCGTATATCATTTCAGGGTAAGGCTGTTCAGCAGAAAGAAAGAATACACACTGGAAGAGCTTGAGCTTGAGAAAGAGAAGATCTTCCAGGCGATACGGGGGTTTGAAAAACATATAAGCCTCTTTCGTATGAGGGAAGCAAGGGGCATCACGCAAGCGGTATCCTTCGATTCCCGAAGATCGAAGGCAAAAAGTTCGAACTTGTTATCCAGGACGTTGCAGGCGTGAAAGAGAGAGTCTTTAAGTGGTAACTTAAATGCCAGGATCCGAACGCTTCAAGAACGGTTTCAAAAATCCTATCGTATTCGGCACAGCAGCAGGTATCCTTGTTATCCTCTTCAATATCCTGATCGCGTCTCTTGCGGGGAGCGCATATATTGCAGGGGCTATCCTGAAGGACAGGGCAGTTATTGCAAAGGGAATTTAAGCAAAACCTTTATTACCTATAATCAACTTTACACTTATTGTAAACTAATTCGGATGTGATACAATGGATTGTTGCGCCTCAAAAAAAGACCCTGGAAAGAATGTACCTGAAATGGAAAATGCAAAGCAAACGGAAACACAGAAAATAGAAAGCTCTCACGGTGGATGCTGCGGAGGGGGAAATATGAAGCTGCATTTACTGCTAATGATCGTCGTGTTCGCACTTGTATGGTATTTCACAGGGAGATAATATGAGAACAAAAACCCTTTTAATGATCGCGGCTGTCGTTTTACTGGGGGCAGTAGTAGCGGCTGCTGCGGTGGCAAAGAATATGGATAATAATAAGACCCACCCTGAAGACCACGAATGCACTCCAGAAATGATGGAGGCAGGAAATATGAGTGAAAACTGTCCGACTGATATGATGGACTCAGGTGACTGTGAAAATATGTCAGGGGCGGCAATGGAAGGATGCAGCTCCATGATGGAAGATGCTCCTGAAAACCACATGGCTGACCCTGACCATTGCGGGAATATGGATGAGGAAATGGGTTCGATGATGGGAGGAAATTATAAGGCTGCGGCATTATAATTTAAATTCAGGTAAGAATAACTACAAAATCAGCAATGAACTTCGTTCATAGATGAGAATAAAAAAGAACAACAAAATAGATATCAAAAGGAATTACATAGGCTGAATTTAATTGAAGATAACCGTGCATTATGATTTCACCCAGCAGGAACTTACGGGTGATAAAGATGTGTTTGAAATCGAAGAGGGGACAAGACTTGGAGTCCTGCTCCTGAAGATCGATTCGGGTATAATGGATGCAGGAAAAAAGAAGGGTATTGATACTGCATATAAAACCACTCTTGCTGGCGGCGCGCTCAACGGCTGCGTGGTCTTCATAAACGGCGCGGCGCCTGATAAGATGCTTGAGCAGGAACTGCACGACGGGGACAGCATCGAATTCGTGTACGGGTTCTGCGGGGGATGATATGGATATAATCGAGTTCATAAACAGGAACTTTATTGATGGAATCATACTAACAGCTTGAAAAAGAGCGCGGGGGGAATGAGGATGAGAAGTATATGATGATATTGACGCTGATAGTTCTCGGGTTCTCAATGGGTGCGAGGAATCTGATGGCGATGGTGGTTGGGGTGTGATGCATGTGGAGTGTGGCAGTTCATTGATATTGAATAAGACATCTTTCTGGAAATTATTTTGAAGCTTTTTTTCTGGTAGAGGTGAGCGCGCAACGGATCATCTGGTTCTCTATTTTTCCAGTACAGCCTCAACTATCCTCCCTCTCTCCACATCCACCAGCCCCATATCCGTTATCTTCAGCGAAGGTATAACAGGCAGCGCAAGGAAGGACATCTGGATGAACGGCGCCTCAAGCCTGCACCCCATCTTTTTTATCGCTGCATGAAGCTCTCTTAATTTTTTATCTACATCATATGCGCTTTCAGTGCTGAGTATCCCTGCGAAAGGCAGATGAAGGTGATCTATTACCTTATCTTTTGCAAGCACTATCCCACCCTGCAGATCTTTGATCTTATTAGCGCACAGCGACATATCCTCGAAATTCGTACCTGCAACAATGACATTATGCGAATCGTGCGCTATGCTCTGCCCTACAGCACCCTCTTTCAAGCCAAACCCGCGCACGAATCCCCTGCCGATGTTCCCGTTCTTGCCGTGGCGCTCGATGACGGCTATGGAAAGGACATCGCGGTCTATGCCTGGAAGCACAGTTTGTCCATCTGTGTTCAATTCCTCGATGCTTCTCTCCGTGATAAGCTTGCCAGGGACTATTTCTATGACATGAGCCCTAACCTTTTTTTTCTCAGACATTAGCTTCAGGTCATCCGGACTTATTCTTTTATACTTCACGGTTTTGAAGACATATTTTGGATATCTGATCCCTGCTATCTTCGGGTTTATCTCTCCGCGTATTATCACGCTCTTTATCCTGAAATCCTCGATGTCGTCCAGCACTACCAGGTTCGCCCTCCTTCCGATGCTTATCGAACCCACGAGCTGGTCTATCCTGTAATGGCGCGCCGTATTGATTGTAGCCATTGAGATAGCCTCAACAGGCTCAACTCCAAGACTTATCGATTTTCTCACAAGCGTATCCATGTACCCTTCCAGGAGGTCGGCAGTATTCATGTCATCGGCAGCAAAGAAAAAGTTCTCAAACGATATGTCCTCACGCAGCAGTCCTGGAATGAAATCCTCAAAACACTTTGCGGCAGAGCCTTCCCGCAGCATTATTTTCATTCCAAGGCGCGCCTTTTCAAGCCCCTCGTCGAAGGTCACAGATTCGTGATCTGAAGATATGCCTGCGCTCATGTACCCGAACAGCTCCTTACCGCGCATGCCTGGGCAGTGACCGTCCACCACAAGTTTTCTCTCAAGGGCGGCAGATATCATCTCAAGCTTCCTTGCATCACCTCGCAGGACGGCAGGGCAGTCCATCACTTCTCCAAGCCCCACCACGAATTTCGTGTCAAGGAATTTTCTTATCTCCCCGATGCCCAGCTTTGCGCCCGATGTCTCGAAGGGACTTGAAGGCACGCAGGATGAAAGGGTGACAAAAACATCAATAGGCAGCCCTTTTGCCTCGCGTAGCACAAGATTGATGCCTCTTGCTCCAAGGATGTTGGCTATCTCGTGCGGGTCGATCACGATACCGGTTGTCCCGTGGATCATGGACTGCCTGGCGAACTGTGAAAGCGTCACCATGCTCGATTCGAAGTGCACATGACCGTCTATCAGACCGGGGCATACGTGTGCGTTCTTTACATCAATGACCTTTGTTTTTGTTCCTGCAAGTTCATGCACGTCACCTATACCCGATATGAATCCTGAATGGATCGCTATATCACCTTTTGTTATCTCTTTCGTGTTTACATTAACGATCCTGCAATTTTTCAATACCAGGTCAGCCTTTATTTCTCCTTTCCCTGCCGCTATTTTCTCCCTCAAGAACATAATACAGGGTTGTTCTGTATTGGTAAAAATCTTTGCGTGTAATGTATGGAGGCGCCTTTGATGGAACACGGATTGCGCGGATGAACGACAGGCGCAGGATGCGGCGGCGCGCGCCCATGCGCCGGGACGAATAAAAGACTTAAAACGGAAATTAACAGCGAACTAATACGAACTCGTACGAACTCTGAATGACGTCAGGTTCCGTTACGGGAATGTATCTGCGTTCGTGCCGTTTTCTTTATTCAGGGCTTTAGAATATAATATTTCAGTATCAGCCCTGCGAACAGTATCGCTACGATGTTCATCACTTTTATCAGCGGGTTGATGGCAGGTCCAGCCGTATCCTTTGTCGGGTCGCCAACAGTATCGCCAACGACTGCTGCCGCATGTGTCGGGTTCCTGCTTCCGTCTGGCAGTCTCTTCCCGCCAAGGTTCCCTGACTCGATATATTTCTTGGCATTATCCCATGCTGCGCCGCCAGTTGTCATCATGATCGCAAGCATGAGCCCTGAGATAATAACGCCGATGAGCAATCCGCCAAGCGCCACAGGACCGAAGATAAATCCAACAAGCAGAGGCGAAAGCACTGCAAGAAGCCCCGGGATTATCATTTCCTTCTGTGCGGCAATTGTTACGATATCCACACAGCGCCCGTAATCCGGTTTTCCTGTTCCTTCCATGATCCCTTTTATTTCCCTGAACTGCCGCCTTATTTCTGTAACAATGGTAGTGGCTGCCCGTCCCACGGCTCCCATCAGGAAGCTCGTGAAAAGGAATGGTATCATGCCTCCGATGAGCAGACCAACAAGCACCATCGGGTCTGAAAGGTTAAGCATCAGTTCTGGTTTACCGCCAACCATAACCACAGGCAAATTGCCTATCAGTTCAGGAGATTTTTCAAGCAGTTTGTTAACCTCACTGCTGTAAGCAGCATAAAGCGCAAGTGCGCCCAGCGCAGCAGAACCTATCGCATATCCTTTTGTGACCGCCTTCGTGGTATTTCCCACAGCGTCAAGAGGGTCTGTTATATCCCTGACTTCCTTTGGCAGGTCTGCCATTTCAGCGATGCCGCCGGCGTTATCTGTTATTGGACCATAAGCGTCTATTGCGATTATAATTCCCGTGACCGAGAGCATGGCGGCTGCCGCTATTGCAATACCATACAATCCAAGTGCGGGGTTGGACGCACCGCCCATTATTAAATATGAGGAAAGGATGCCTGCACATATTACGATCACAGGCAGCGCCGTGCTCTGCAGACCAACTGCAAGACCGGTAATTACATTTGTCCCCGGACCTGTCACCGAGGCATTGGCTATGTCTTTCACCGGTTTATGGGTTGTTGCTGTGTAATATTCTGTGATCAGTATCATTGCTGCAGTAACGCCAAGACCAATAAGTGCGCTGAAAAAGAGGCGGATATCGTTCATCATCACATCCGTGATCACATAGAACAATATCAGCGATATTATTCCTGCAACGATCGCTCCATTATACATCGCTCCCATGATATTGCCAGACTTACCAAGCTTAACAAAGAAGATCCCGATGATGGATGCTATGATGGCTGCCGCGCCAAGTGTCAGTGGATATATTATAGCATTTGGAAATTCTTTCATTACCGTCACACCGATGAGCATCGCGCCAAGCGCCGTGACAGCATAGGTCTCAAAGAGGTCAGCAGCCATACCTGCACAGTCGCCTACGTTGTCTCCCACGTTGTCAGCGATCACACCGGGATTTCGCGGGTCGTCTTCAGGAATTCCTGCTTCCACTTTTCCCACAAGGTCTGTACCCACATCTGCTGCTTTTGTAAATATGCCGCCGCCAATCCTTGCGAAAAGACTGATAAGCGAAGCGCCAAATCCGAACCCAACCACTTTATCGACATCATCGACATCCCCGCCAAATGCGATAAATAATCCGCTCACACCCAGGAGAGCAAGACTTGCAACTGATATCCCCGTGACAGCGCCTCCCTTGAACACCACATCAAGCGCTTTCTTCATGCCTTCCCTGGCTGCATTGGCGCAGCGCACGTTGCTTCTCACCGAGATGTTCATGCCCAGATATCCGGCTGCGGCTGACATTACAGCGCCGAGGATGAATCCTGCGGCTGTTTCCCACCCGATAACCTGCCAGATCAATATGGCAAGTATGACCGCAATAACTGCTACGGTCTTATACTGCCTGTTAAGGTATGCCATTGCGCCTTCCTGAATGGCAGAGGCGATGGCTTTCATCTTCTCTGTACCGGCATCAAGTTTCATTATATACGAAACAAGATAGACGGCAAAAACAAGTCCGATAATGCCCGCAATCGGGGCTGAGTACAATAACGGTTCCATAATTTCCTCCTGTGATTATTCCGCTCACTTGGTGGTAAATATATATATTGTTTACCTTTGAAATTGATGTTAATTCGGAAGTAATTTTTACAGAAGATCACGAGAGAACTCTTGAAGAAAACGTGAAAACCATAATATACATGCCGATATGGAAGTGGCTTCTCATCCCAGCCAGAGACAAAACATGAGGCGCTTTGCGTTTGATGTGGTCTTAAGTCAACGGCCAGCAGAAACCAGGGATACCACCATCGCGGATATTTCGGTTGCTCTCGGCGCCGAGATGATAAAGACAGGAGCGCCGGCGAGGAGTGAGAGGAATGCGAAGTATAACCAGTTGCTGAGGATAGAGGAGTAGCTGGGGAAGGCAGGGCGGTTTGTGGGGATATGAGTTAAAGATTTCAATAAGTCACAGACCTATTTAACTGCTATGGAATTTGAAGAAACGGAACCGCAGATAATGGCGCCCAGAGTCACGCCTCTGGAGGGCGTGTCCACCTATGCCCTGCGGGGCATAGGTGTGCGCGGAGTCGAGAACCCGCAGGGT
>JAYTKX010000036.1:0-5362 GCA_043729865.1 Methanobacteriota archaeon | reverse complement strand
TGCTGGCACTGGCACTGCTCTTTCTACCGTCACGACTTGCTGGCTCGCTGCCAGGCCCCCGAACAGGCTTAAAATGAGTATGCCAAGTACAGTATATACTAATTGTTTATTCATATTATCCTCCAATGAATAGATTCTAATCGGGCTAATAAATAATTTCTGTGACAATCATCTACATATCTAGCGCAGATATACAAGAAAAGATAAAGATTAACGTCCCATCTGCTGCATACACGCCTCTTTTTCCTGTCATCCAGCGTCCTATGCATAGCGAAAATTGCTGGCACTTTTTAGGATGGCAAAAGGACATGGATTGATGCGTTTAATCCGTACAGGCTGAAAATGAAGGGCGTTCTATAAAAGATTAATCACCAGCATCGCCACAACCACCCCGTACAGAAACCCTATCCATCTCCCTATAATCGTTCCGCGCTGCTGGAGAATCTCAGCAGATGAAAACTCAACTTTTTCCTCGATCTTATCCAGCCGTTCCATTATACTGTCGTAATCCATATTCTCACCTCATACCCATTGCCAGAAAAACAAGTCCGAGCGCAAGGAAAAATCCAATAACAAAGAAAGCTCTTGCCTTAATATTAAAAACACCGGAAAAAGTCCTCTGATCTCTTCCAATGATCATGACACGCCTCTGGAGGTCGCTAACCATACGGTTCAGTTCTCTTGCATTGGGTGATGCAAGTGAAGGGAGCTTTTCGTTCATAAAGGGTTACGCCCCTTTATGACGTATAGGGGACGTGCGACGTCCCCTTGTTTTGATAAACCTTTCTTAAAGGTTTTCATAAAAGCCTCCTGACTGCAAAGATCACTATTGTTATTACAAATCCTACAACAAAGCCCTGGAATATGCCAGAAGTCATGCCAGCCATTACCTTCTGCACTTTTCCTAAATCCTTTACCTCGCTCTCTATTGATCGCACTCTTGCCTCGATAGCAACAAGTTCTGGAGATACTGCTTTTTCACCTTCTTCCTTCTCTTCTTTAGCAGCCCCCGTCGTTACAAGAACAGGCTCCCATTTGCAGGGTTCTCTTGCTGCTAAGGAATCTATGGTTTTTTCTATCCTGTCGATATCCTCTATATTCATCAGGTCTATAATTTCAACCTGCTCCCGCCATATGTTGATCTGATCTTGCGGGATGTTGCTGATATACGGTATCGCACCTTTTGCCCCGATGATCCTCCCTTCTTTATCAATCCCGTTTTTCCAAAGTGCCATCATGGCATCTCCTGAAAGATGCCCATGAACCTCTGCCCCGCATACCACAAGATACCTGATACTGGTATTTGAAATTATATTAGCAACAACCTTCTCAATACCAATGTTCTCGGTTTTCATCGTGCCGACTATTGCTGCTTTCTTTATCAGCCTGTTCTTATCAAGCTCACTTGCAAGCGTAATTATGGCAACCTGCTTATTCGGGTCTCCTGTTGCATATTCTCCCCGCACAGGCGGCCAGTCCGGTAAGAAGGTCATAGTTCCACCCCCGTGGCAAGGATGATCAGGGCTGCAATGAGAAGTCCAGCCATGAATCCATAAACGAAATTTGTCACCCTGCCAAGATTCAGGTAAATTCCTTCCCTGTTGGGATATGAAACAAGAGGCGTTGTCATGGGATCAAGAGACTTAAATAGATCACTGGCAATATCATCAAGCCTGTCCAGCTTATCCACAACCGCTGCCAGATTCACAACAACCTTCCCAGGATCCATCTCGGCGACTATGCCTGAATATGGGTCGATAGCAACCGGAACCTCTTCATCTATTATGGCGTACATATTAATGCTCCGCAGGCGGATAGCCTGTAAAGGATAGAAGCTCTGACAACAGGAGGGCGATCAAGCCAAATAACGCAGTTCCAGGTAAAGGTAACATAAAAGCAAAAATAAGAGTTCTATGCCATATACTTTTTGAAAGAATACTTTCTATGCAAGACATGCGAAGAACTGGATATTGAGGAAAGAATTCCCTCATCTGAAGGAGTTTTGTGATGGCTTATAGATAGCCTGAAACCCCATGAGTTTTTGTTCTGAAGTCGTTGATCTTGCATACAACTTTGACATTGGAGCAAATATAGCTGGAAAAATAAAAGAGTAAAATTTTCATTCTCCAGTTCTCTTTACCAATCTCTTACTGTGTCCACTGCCGCATTTTTCGCAAATACCATATACTTCTATGCGTTGTCCTGCTGCGGTGAATTTTGCAGCAGTGGCAGCCCTCGCGATTATTTCTCGTGAGGCAGGCTCATCCATATCCTGAATGTTACCGCACTGCAAGCAAACTAAGTTTATGTGAGGTTTCATATATGAATCGAATCGTGTCTCACCATGGGGGAAATTCAATTCTTGTATCAGACCAAGTTCTTTGAGGATTTGAAGGGTCTTGTAGACCGTCGAAAGGCTAATTGTGGGGTATACCTCTTTTACTTCCGTAGAGCCTGGATTATCGATGCATCAGATTTTTGAGGGAAGTTCATAGATTTTATTATTAGGTAATAACAATTATTAAATAACGTTAGAATATATTAGTATTGGATATGATAACCTTATCATATCATCTTATCAACTGAAAATTTAAAGAATTAATAATGGAGGGTTATAATGAGTAACAAGAATCAGAAAAAGAAATTAACTACTGCCTTTGGGATACCTGTCGGTAACGATCAGAACAGCCTTACTGCTGGAGAACGAGGGCATGTTCTGATGCAGGATGTTCATCTGCTGGAGAAGTTAGCTCACTTTGATCGTGAACGTATCCCTGAACGTGTGGTGCATGCAAAGGGAGCCGGTGCAGGTGGATACTTTGAGGTTACTAAAGATGTTACCAGGTACACCAAGGCAAAGTTCCTTTCTGAAGTTGGCAAGCGAACCGAGGTATTTGCCCGATTTTCAACTGTGGGAGGAGAAAAGGGATCGGCAGATGCCGAGCGTGATCCACGAGGATTTGCGCTGAAGTTTTATACCGAGGAAGGCAACTATGATCTTGTCGGAAATAATACCCCGGTTTTTTTCATACGTGATCCATTAAAATTTCCGGACTTTATACATACGCAGAAGCGTAACCCCGCCACCAACTGTAAGGATCCGGATATGTTCTGGGATTTCCTTTCCCTGACACCTGAATCAATTCACCAGGTAACCATTCTCTTTTCCGATCGCGGCATTCCAGCCACGTTTCGAAACATGAATGGCTATAGCAGTCACACTTATAAGTGGTATAACCAGAAGAATGAATATTTCTGGGTGAAATATCATTTTAAGACCGATCAGGGAATTAAAAATCTTACCCGGGAGGTCGCAGAGATCATGCGCGGCAAGGACCCGGATCATGCTACAAGGGATCTCTATGAGGCTATTAAAAGGGGAGATTACCCGTCTTGGACTGTCCAGGTGCAGATAATGACCCCTGAGCAGGCAAATGATTATCGTTTTGATATCCTTGATGTCACTAAAGTCTGGCCCCATACTGACTTTCCACCAATTGATATTGGCAAGCTGGTTTTGAACCGTAATCCTGAAAATTACTTTGCAGAAGTTGAGCAGGCTGCATTCTCTCCAGGGAACCTTGTGCCAGGTATTGCCGCTTCACCTGATAAGATGCTCCAGGGTCGTCTTTTCTCATATCATGATACCCATATCCACAGACTGGGACCGAACTACCACCTATTGCCAGTAAATGCACCAAAAAACGCACCTGAGAACAGCTATCAGCGTGATGGATTCATGCGAACCGATTCAAATAGTGGTGGCAGTCCTAATTACTGGCCAAACAGTTTTAATGGACCGGAGCCGGACATTTCTGCAAAAGAACCTCCTATCGAAATATCTGGTAAAGCAGATCGTTACCCATATACGCATCCCAATGATGATTTTGTTCAACCTGGTAATATGTATCGTGATGTGATGACCGATCAGGATCGTGAGAACCTGGCAGGTAATATTATTAATCATCTTGGTGGAGCGCAAAAGCGTATACAACTGCGCCAGACTGCTCTATTCTTCAAGGCAGACCCGGATTATGGTCGCCGAGTGGCGAAGGGACTTAAACTGGATATAAAAGAAGTTGAGAAGTTGGCTAAGATGTCAAATGATGAACGAGAAAAAGCAACATCATAGATAATAATTTAATACAAAAATACACCTCATCTTGCCATGCTTTATAAAAATCATCCGCAGGCATACCAAATCTTTTTTCACCTATAGGTTTGTTGATACATATAATTTTGCGATGAGCGCCCTGCAATTTTAAAACGGAGTCCGTGCTGAGGCATTCAGGTCAATGCTCTGCAGGCGGGTAGCCAGTCCATGCGAACTCATATGTATCTTCTTTCACTGTAGCGAACCATCTCTTAACGAAAATAAAGAAGCCTGCCATACTTACCAGAATCACTGAAATACCTGTTAAGAACAGAGCCTCTGAGAATAGTAAGGCGATCAAACCGAATAGTCCTGTTGTCATGCTTGCTTCCAAGGCGCTGAGGCGAAGCGTTCTCTTCTGGTTTTCTCCTGCCCCCATGCTGCCATTAAAGGGATGGAGGATGGCAAGGGTAATAGCGATGTAAATGAGCGGATAAGTGATATAAGCATCAAGAGTAAAGACCTGCGATGAATACTCTGTCAGCATAGCGAGAAAGAACATGGCTATTATGGCTGTTGAGGAAGCAAGGACTGCGCTGTCCCTTATCATCACAGGTATCTTCATTTTGATTATTTTCTGGGCGCAGATGCCCGTCACTGCACCCACTAGAAGAGCGCCGAATATCTCAAAATATGGACTTACAAAGTTATAAGTAGGATCGATGAACTGGGATGTGAAAGCCATTGTCGCCCCCACTGCCGTCCCCCAGTATCCAATGGAGGCGGTTCCCGTGCCAAGACCATACCTTGCAACCTGGCGGACTGCATTTGCGCCGCTGATAAAAGCTGGCCATATCAGAATAACGGCAATGGGTGTCAGGGAATGGAAGAATTTTACCATCAATATTGCGATCAACCCCAGGACAAGGGCGATCAAATAAAGCTGGGGGGATGTGAATTCTTTTTTAATATCCATGTTCATATCATATCACCACCGCTGCGCTGTATATAAGTATAGCAATTACAGTGCTTACGATAAGACATGATACCAGGGTCTTTGGGGTTCTTCTGATTTTCTGGTCGAACATGCCTTCAGTCTTTCCCACAAGCGTATATGCAGGAAGGACAGAGTTTATTAAGAAAACGCCAGCGCCGATAAATCCTGCTATCGTGAAAGCCGCCTCTGGTTTTAAAATAGGAGCAAGAAGTGTATATACCGCAAATAATACAAGCGCCCCCCCAATTCCGCCAATGAACGCACCGATCAGG
>JAYTKX010000035.1:0-8095 GCA_043729865.1 Methanobacteriota archaeon | reverse complement strand
CTGATGCGTATTTTAAGATTTACTGCATTTTGCCATAACCTCGAATTTTTCAAAAACATATGCATTAGGCCATTTTTAATCCTTAACCGATGACGCATGGTGGATACTTACGAGGGTATCTGAGATTGAGAGTGTCAGTGTCTGCCTACCGGACCCAATTATATATACGGATTTTTAAATATATAAACAAGATGGTATTATGTACATGGCACAGCCCCTTATGGTATAAATGAAGCTGCATTCACTGATTCAGCGCAAGTCGCTCTTCAACCTCATGCCCCCCCTGGGGGCATTCCTTCAGAACGCTCAGAAAAGGTAATGGAGCTTTTTAAAAGGTTTGTCGTTACGACAACAGATACACTAAGTCTTGACAAAGCGTTTAAAATTGCAACTGAACTTAGAGACTTTCCAAAAGAAAAAATGACCGGCGCGCCTTTACCATGGCAATATCTCGATGATCTTATTTCCATCGAAAATAACTCCTTCGGCAACGGCAGCCTCGGCTAATCTGCAGAAAACTTCAACAGATTCCGGGTCCCTTGGCTTTCTGCGTATATGTTCTCTAATGTGCTTTCTGCGTATGCCGCATGTTCTGGGTACCATGATATTATTATATACACATATCAGAACAAATATTTAACTTCATCCAATGCCGGAAGTTTCCCGGCAGCGTTTATCGTATATATCCCTTTATACATGAATGAGTGGCGCTGAGCCGGAGACCGGTGATTATCGATGGCAGGGATGAAGGAATGACCACTTTTGCGAATAACGAACTTGCGGATGAGCCCATTGAACGTGCGGATTTTATCAGAAGGGGATCAACACTCTTTACACCGCTTATTGTATTGAGCAAAATGGGCCACTGTGCACCCCAGAATATCACCGCTATCTTCGATATCTCACCTATTCCAAGAAACAAGATAAATACAGGAAAGAGGGATTGGGACGAGGTTTACCTTAACATCTGCACCAGACCGTCAGTGATTTCCTCAAAGTCCCTGTTCCAGCCCATCAAAAACCCAAGCGGTATCATTGTTATTGCCGCTAGGGAGAATCCTGTGAGGGCACGCTGCAGGCTTATACTTGTATGTTCCCACAGCTCACCAGAGATTAGCAGCTTGATCAGAGCCTCAAAAACTTCAGATGGTGGTGCCAGAAACGTTTTGCTTATAATGCCGCTTACAGGCAGTAATTCCCAGATAAGCAGGAATGCAAGCAGTAGAAGAACCTTTTTAAAAGATTTCAACGGCATCAGACTCTAAAAGGAATGAAAGGTATATATGGTTAGAGAAATGGTTAGAGAAATCAGCAAGTGTTGTTACAATTGTTCTGGTTTTGGAGAGATTTTAACAATTTTTGCCGTTAATCATCGGATTTTTTGGTTGTAACAGGCAAAAATGTCCCCAATCGGCTGTTTTTTAATTAGTTTCAATAAATATGCGGTAACAGGTGATTTCATTTGGTTAACCCTAAAATTATAATATTTGGCATCGCGATCCTAATTGTTCTAGCAAGTCTTGGATACTTTGCGGCAAACAAAGGTACTGAAACAAAAGAAAATACCCCCGTCGCTTTAAAGACTATTGATTTCGGCTATCAGCCCTTATGGACAGGCCCTGCCAGCGTTACAGAGGTTATGAAAAAAGATAGGGCACTTACAGAAGAACTTAGGAAACTCGGTTACGAAATTAAATGGCGTCCTTTTCTTAAAGGTGCAGACGTGAATGTTGCTTTACAGGCACGGGGCGAAGAGGGGCTGGAGTTTGGGATTGGAGGCGACATGCCAACCACTACAGTAATAGCAAACCTGGATGTCGAAGTTCTTTCGTTGATAGAGGGAGGAAGGGTATGGATAGTTTCAAAAAACTATGATACTGTGACTCAGTTGAAAGGTAAAAAGGTAGGCTATGCATTTGGCTCCAATGCCCATTACTTCCTCTTGAAAACTCTTGAGCAGAATAAGATATCAGAGAAGGAAATAACACTGGTTCAGCTGGACGTACCAAGCATGCCGCAGGCACTGGAAAACAATGAGATCGATGCATTTTCTGCGTGGGAACCTACACCCACGCTGGCAATCAAAAATTTCCCCTCGCTTAAACGAATACACAACGGACGTTCAAGCGGCTATCTCTACGTCAAAGGAGAATTTGCAAGAGCCAATCCTGAAGCCATAAAACATATTATCGCCTCAGAGATCAGGGCAATAAAATATATTCAGAAAAGCCAGGAAAATCTGGACAGGGTGAGCAATTTGGCGATCGAAGCGGGCACAGCACTTAAAGGCAGCTCTCTCGGATTAACTGTTGAAGAGTACAATAAAATAGTTTCTGATGGATTGCCTGGATCAATTTACATAGAAGACAAATATTATGATGATGGTGGAATATTAAATGAAGAATTCGATTTGCTAAAAACCCTTGGAAAAGTCCCGCAGTCTGCGATATGGAACGAAGCCAAAGCGAAGATCAAACGTGAGCTCGTAAAGGAAGTACTCTCGAATCCAGAAAGATACAGGCTTGAGGAATCGCCTATATGAGCGAGAGCAGGAATCATGAACATATCCTGAGAATTAAGCCTGTATTCCAGAACCTGATTCCTGAAGTTGTTATAATTGCACTTTTATTGGCAGTCTGGCAGGGTATATATGAGAGCAGGCTGTTATCCGAATTTGTAGTAACCAGCCCTCTAAGAGTAATAGGATATCTATGGGAGCCTGATATTTTGAGACACTGGAGCATCAGTTTTGAGAGAGTGACGACGGGACTTTCAATTGCAACTGCCCTGGCGGTTTCTTTACTGGTAGCAGGTATAGCATCATTAAAAGTGCAGAACATCCTGAACGTGCTTGCAAATACCCTTAGATTCATCCCACCCATTGCCTGGATTCCTTTAGCTATTATATGGTTCGGGATAGGAGAATCTTCCAAGGCATATATCATAATCTATGGCGGCTTTTTCCCCATGTTTTTGAGCCTGTTCAGCGCATATCAAAACCTTCCCGGAGAGAGCCTGAAGCTGATCAGCATCAACACCGATTCAAAATTAAAGGCTGCCTATTACGGTTACGTACTTGGCCTGACACCAGGCTTCATTCACAGCATCAGGCTGGGCTTTGGCGTTGCGTGGATGTCGCTTGTGGCTGCTGAGCTTATAGCTTCGGATGTTGGGCTTGGATACATGATAGAGGAAGGAAGAATGCTCCTGAACACTACTCAGGTAGTGGGAGGTATGGTTCTTATTGGTTTAACAGGCTATGTCTTTGATTTCATTTTGCGAATAGCAGAGAGATGGTATGCATGGCAAAATTAAAAGTGGAAAAGCTGAACGTCAGCTTTGGAAACAAAGGAGTTCTTGAAGATATAACCTTTGAAGTTGATAACCAGTTCACATGCGTGATTGGCAAAAGCGGCGTAGGCAAGTCCACTCTGATAAAATGCCTGCTGGGAGAGGTTAAGTATCAGGGCAATATCACATTTAACGGCAAGGTAGCTTATATTCCACAAGCCAACCAGATGGTTCCATGGCTGAATGTTGAGCAGAATATACGTATCGCAAATAAAGATGCCGATATAGATAGCCTTCTGGAAATGGTTGAATTACATGGCGTTTCAAGATATGCTTATGCGCGAAGCTTAAGCGGCGGCCAGATCCAGAGAATTGCACTTGCAAGGGCAATTGCATCGGGCGCAGATATCATACTCTGTGATGAACCGTTTTCAGCCCTGGATTATTTAACCAGAGAAAAGCTTCAGGAACTGGCGAAAAAGATATTTGAGGGCAAAACCGTTATCTATGTAACCCATGACCTGTACGAGGCTACTTATCTGGCAGACCTGCTTGTTATCCTGAGGCAGAGGGATTATGATGTACTGAAGTTCTCCCAGAAAATTGACCGTGATTCCCAGTTATTTTTTGATACGATATCTCTATTGAGATCTGCATTCCTGAACGGGGTTGATAAGCATAGAGTAAGGGCTCTTGGTCATATATTCAGCGAACGAATATCTCCTTCAAGCATTCTTGACCTCAGGAACGAGCGCTGCCCTTATCCTCTCATCATGGTAAAGAAGGAACTTGATAAGATGAAAGCGGGGGAGACCCTGAAAGTGATAACCGACGATCCCGCGGCACCGGAAAATATAAAATTCTGGGCAAAAGAAGCTGGGGTAGATGTGGAGATAGAGGAGAAGGATCATAAAGAGTATGCAGAGATATATATTGGAAAATAAGAATTAAAATATATAATAAATAATTTTCAGATAGTTATCTCTTTGTCCTTATAGAAATAATCATTGATATCCTGGTATATTCTCTCAATTTCTTCAGTTGGTATCCTGCTGAGATTGTACCTGCATTTTGTAAAGTGGATATTATCGCACCTCCAATCCTCTTTCTTGATAGTCCCATCTTTCAATGAGTTCTCGTATAGCTCTGAGCCAGGAAGTGGCTGGAATATGCTCCATGTACTGCGGTCAAGCTTAAGTTCTCGAGCAAGGTCAAATGTCATTTTCACATCGTCTATGGTTTCTTTAGGGATGCCTATCATGAAAAAGCCAAAGACTTTTACGTACTTTTTGGCGAGTTTAACAGCTTCCTTTGTTTGCTGTATAGTCACCTTTTTCTTAAGTGTTTTAAGGCTATCGGGACTTCCTGTCTCTATCCCGAGGTCAAGTTCGGTGAGCCCTGCCTTCACCATGAGCTTAAGCTCTTCTTCCCTGATGAGATCCACCCTGGTGTTGCATTGCCAGATTATGTCCAGCTTTCTTTTTATTATTTCCTCGCAGAATTGTGATGTCCATTTCTTGTTCATGTTCAATATGCTGTCCTTGAACCAGAATCCTTCAAGGTCATATTCGTTTTTTAGATATTCAAGCTCATCAACTACTTTTTCAGGGGATTTGGCTCTCCATCGTACACCCATGGTCTCTTTCACAGCGCAGAATGAGCAGGGATATGGACAGCCGCGGGTTGCAAGCACTGAGATGCACCTGATGTCCCTGAGGGATTGATTATGTTTTATGTATTCGTTTACAGGGAAAGAATTGTAATCCGGCATGGGGAGCAAATTTATATCCACAAGGGGGGATTTGTTTTTAATGAAGATCTCTCCATTCTGCTTATAACTCAATCCCTCAATTTGAGAAATATTGCCACCGTTTTCAAGTTCAGTCATCAGTTGCTCCATAACCACTTCACCCTCTCCCCTCGCCACGAAATCAACATATCTGTTTTCAAGCGTGGTTCTGGGTTCAATGGTAGGATGCACACCTCCAAGCACAACTTTTGCGTCAGGCAGAACATTCTTTGTAATCTTCGCAGCCCTAAGCGCAGATGGAAATGTGGTTGTCATAGCTGTAATACCTACAACATCTGGTTTGATCTCGATAAGCTTATCTGCAAGCTCACGCTCATCCATGAGGAGCGCCTGCATATCAAGCAACGAAGCATCAAAACCTTTTGACTTTAGATATGCTACTATGGACGCAATCCCAAGTGGCGGCTCAAAGGCCAGGGGATACAGGTTCCCTCCTTTAATCCAGTCATTGAAGGATATGTATCTTTTCTCGAACTCATCTTTATTAAAGAACGCAGGGTTTATCAGCAGCAGTTTCATAGAAGCCTCCTTGTCGGGCATGCTATCATGCATTCGCTGCATGCTGAATATCCATACATGCTGTTGTGAGGCTTAATCACCTCATTGCATTTTTCCCACGCGATACCCTCACTGGAAAGAGCCTTTCCCGGACATGCTTTTATGCATGCTTGACATGAAGGTGGACAAAGTTTTTCTGCTTCTTTCTTCGTTTTTTTCTTGTCGGGGTTAAGCTCGGCATCTGTTATCACTGCTGCCACACGCTGCCTTGGTCCAAAACGCGGTGTTATCAGGAGGCGGCTTTTGCCAAGAATGCCAAGTCCTGCTTCAACAGCCGCGTGTCTGGTTGAGATTCCAAATAGCTTTGGATATATGTTCATGTAGTCCCCGCTTTTCCTGAGTTCCGGATCGAAATTACCTATCCTGTGAGGTATTACAACTGCGCTATATCCACTGTCATCAAGAAACCTGCCTATATCATATGCTATCTGGTTATGGTATATGTTCAGGGTAATATGATGCAGAGCTGAGAGCAGGAGATTGGGTTTGACGGTGTTACTAAGTACCCTTACACCCACCACTATCACTGATTTTGCCCCTGACAGAAGATGCTCAGGACGTTTCTCCTCAGGATATTCTTTAAATCTATCTATTGAGGCGATTCCTACAATATCGGCACCTTTCTTCAAAGCAAAGCGCTTTACATCATCTGATGATAATTTTTTCATGCACTGTGCCTTCTCCGGAGTTCATCGTTGTACAGGGTATTGTTCGTGCACTTATGGCACCATACAGCAGCACTTTCTTCATAACTCCCAAGTCCGTAGTCTTCCCAAATATCAACAAGCTTTGTAGTCAGGTCAAGATACCACTGTGCTGAAGGTGGTCTTTGACCTTCATAAGCAGATCCGGGGCCTGGACTCCATACAAAGTTTATGGGTACTACTCCATTACCTGCGAGATACTCCGCACCTTCAAGGAAAGATTCTTTGGGTTCAAGACCTGTGACAAATGCCGACACAACTTTGCCCTGCCCGTGTATTTCTGCAGCTTGCAGAAGTGCAGCAAGCCATTTTTCTCTCCCGATGACTTTGGATTTTCCAGGGCATATTTCCATAAAGAGTTTAGGATCCCATATCTCAAGATCAAAAGCAAGAAGCGCGATGCCTGAATCGTGGAGGTCATGTATCTCAGATTCATTAGACGGTGCACTGGTTATGGCGCAACCTGGGACACTATTGACTCCTGTATATTTTTTTATCGCATTTATTGTCTCTATGCACTGTTTTATTTCCTTTCCGTCCGGAAGCCAGCCACCGGTTAAGACAGCATGTTTTGCCACATCTTTGAATGCAACCGCTGTAGTCTGTCCGATATGTTCCACATATTTATGGCTCACCACATCACCTTTTTTCTCCATTTTTGTAGGAACTATATTGCAGAATTTGCATTGATCATTAGTTTTAAAGTAGCCGCAGTAGTTCATATAACAAATGCTCAGGCAATCTGCGCCGCGTATCTGGGCGATCTGGGACATTGTCGTGCCGTCATCTGTCTTATTTGAATAAAACTCAGGTCTGGGAAGCCATTTTATCTCTGTAATGAACTTTCCTTCATGAAGAAGTTCAAGGGAACTGTTTTTTGCTTTTATTGTAAAAGGCGATTTGCTATATTTTCTAAGCTGTACAATAGTCTCATCTGGAAGCTCAAAATCATCAGGTATTTTTCCTGCATCGTGTCGTTCAAAATCCCATTCAAATAACCAGTGTATCTGCTCCTTGTATTTCTTACCGACTCCTTTGAGGGCAGAGTCATCCAGTGCCACGCCATTGACCAGCAGCTCTGCTTTGAGTTCAATTGCTTCAATCTCTTTTCCATTTAATCGATAACTTTCAGCCGTATAAAATTCCTCCTGATTGCTCGTAGAAGGATAGTCTTGCTTATAATAGTGAACAAAGCGACAAAAGTTGTCATAATTGTTCTGATATCTGGGGAGATTGTGGCAAACCATGGTTTCTGATGAGAATTGCACCTGACATTATCAGTAAACAATGTGGCAATAGTGGCTGCTTTCATTTGGAAAACAAAAGGTAAGCGTCAATAATTGCTTCAATAAGTGAGTTAATAAATGATCAATCCGAGTTTAAGCTAGTGATTGACTTATGAGGAATTGTCTTTGCAAACAATAACCAACAATATGAACCCAATAAAATAGGGCATTTAAAACAATACGGTCTTTCAGCCAGAAAAGTGCGCCAGAGACTGTATGAGTTAAAAGGCATTGATGTCCGGGGGTGGTGACCTAATAATTTGCCTCCCCATTTTTATTTTCGGACATATTATATTAGATTTATTGAGTGACATACGGGCAAAAGGGACTGAAAGAGGTATAGTGTATAAAATAGTTGATAAAATAGAATTGCCTCCGGATTGTCGCCTGCCTGTAGAATTCTTAAAGCTGGATACAGATGACAAAATAGACAATAGCAGGAAGCT
>JAYTKX010000034.1:0-13525 GCA_043729865.1 Methanobacteriota archaeon | reverse complement strand
CGTTTATCATGCCGAAACCCTGCGGGTTCTCGACTCCGCGCACACGCATGGTGCGCCATGCGTGGACACGCCCTCCAGAGGCGTGACTCTGGGCGCCATTATCTGCGGTTTCTTATTTTCAAATATTTCATGATAGCCCCCCAACACCAAACTTTTTGATAACCCCGATGTGGGCTATTCTACCATATTTCCGGCGCGTCGCGTGTAATAATGATCAGTACCGCGCTCAGATGCGCTTAAGCATCAAAGACATGATCCCTGGCTTACCTGTGGGTTCAGATGGAACACCAAACATTTCCGTGCCGCCAGAGCCTCCGAAGAACTCCTTATCCCACCGTTCGGTTATTTCCCTGAATATCCTCTTATAGGCAGGACAATGCGGATCGACTCCTTTCACTTCACCATCGGCAGGCGCTATGGCATTGTATGGACATCCGCCCCTGCAGAATTTTATGTACTTACATTCCCCGCAATTCTTGTCCACATAATCCTTGAACTCGAACATAAGCTTCCAGGCATCAGACTTTGCCAGATCCTCAATGCCTGGGTGGTCATAGACGTTCCCCATAACATATTTAGGCATACCAACAAAGCGGTAGCAGGGATATATGCTGCCATCAGGTCCCACCGCAAAGGTGTCGCCCATGCAATCCACGAAGGTACAGACTGTGCCTCTATTGGTCAGTACGCATTTGCACAGGTGATCAATATTCATAATTTCGATCTTGCCAATGTTTTCCAGATATTTATCCAGAAGATATATCAACAATTCCCCATAATCTTCCGGAGCAAGCGCCCATTTTCCAGGGTCATCGGAACGTAATGATGGCAGCGCGGGATGTAATTTAAGGTTTAAACCATTCTCCAGGAAAAAATTAAAGATCTCCTCCTTGAATTTAATAGAATGAGATGTGAAGGTGCAAATGAAGCTCACCTTGAGACCCGCCTCTATAGCAATTTCAAAGCCATGCAATGTCTTCTCAAAGTATCCTTTTCCTCTTTGCAGGTCTGTGATCTCTGGTGGACCATCCAGACTGGAACCAATAGGAATCTCATACTCAGCCAGGATCTGTGCAATTTCAGGCGTCATTTTCCAGAGATTGGTCTGCAGGGCTAAAGCCGGTTTCAGATGACTTAAACCCTCAGTCAATAATGGCAAAGCTTCCCTGTAAAATCCGGCGCCCGCAAGGAGCGGCTCCCCACCATGGAAGGTAAAGGTGACCGGTTCATTCCTGAAATCCTTGAGCCATTTGACCACTTCCTTAATGGTTTCAATGCTCATTATTGGAGATCCTTCCTCTGAACTCCAGCAATAACTGCATTTGGAAGGGCATCCTAATGTGGGGATAAGCATTACGTGAAAAGCCATAGAATTATTACTTTTTACCTTCCTGGGACTATTTAATGGTTGTCCCGGATTTTCAAGAATTTTGTAAAATTTTCAATGCGGAGGATGGGATTTGAACCCACGAATTCCTTCGAAACCAGCCCCTCAAGCTGGCGCCTTTGACCGGTCTGGGCAACCTCCGCAAATAGAATGCTCCTTATGACAGAGCTTAAAGATATATTTTATTGAACTATTTAGAGTGTATCGAGTATCTCTCCCATCTTCTGTGCTCTTGCCCTGATGCTGGTGGCAGCCTCAACAGCAAGTTCAGCCGCTGTAATCCCGCCGCTTGTCTCGAACATCATCACAAAAGATTCAGGGTCATAGCTAACAGATATCGCATCCATATCGCAGCCTTTCTCGCATAACTTGCAAAGCGAACATTCGATCAAACCCTTGTCCGTGATCTTAACTTTATTTCCTTCGATTTCCAGTATATCGCGCGGACAGACATTGACGCATTCCCCGCACAGATCACATTCTTTGAATGTCAGCACGGGCATATTCTTGTATCCGCTTACTATGCCAGCCTGCCATTTGGAGTGTTGCCTGTACGTTCCAAGCCTTGCTATTGCCTCCAGCACGACTTTGTGTTTTTCCTTGAGTTCCACGATCGGTATGGTCGCATCCACAGGATGCACACCAGGGTCTGAAGACACGATATCACCGGAATATACGACTTTGGGACCTTCCGCGCTCAGGGTCATTGATATCTGGCAGGTCGGGCATCCCTTTCCCTCGCATTTGCATTCTTCAGGCAGAGAGAAATTCTTTATATCTGCTTTCAGGGGTATAAGACCCATTCTCAACGCAAGCTGTTCATCGAACAGGACAGACGTGTTATCATAGATATTTATCTCATCAATAGCCATTACCGGAACTTCAGCCAGGATGGCTCTCCTCAATGCATTGGCAAACGACACAGATACGCCGGATAGAATGAACCTGGCTTTACGTTCTGATAATTCAAGTATGTCAATATCCATTTTACACGCGCCTTCCCTTTTTAGCCTTCGTGCCGTCATGGGGTATCGGTGTTGCATCCTCGATGCGCCCTATTTTAATACCGGCACGGGCAAACGCACGGATGGCAGCCTGGGCGCCAGGTCCCGGACTTCTCTGCATGTTGCCGCCAGGTGCTCTTACTTTTATATGAATACCAGTAACTCCCTTATCCCTGATCTTTTCAGCGATCTGGGTTGCCATCTGCATGGCTGTGTACGGAGAACTCTCTTCTCTTGCAGATTTTGTAACCATGCCTCCGCTTGTTTTAGCTATCGTCTCCGCTCCTGTCAGATCCGTGATTGTTATCAGGGTATTATTGAACGAGGAATATATATGGGCTACGCCCCATTTTTCAGTTGCCATTATTATTGACCTCCCTTTGTATCTTGTGCCGGTTTAACCGCTTCCTGCGCGATCTCCCTGACTACCTGGGCTGGTCTTGAAGGATGAGTTTCATCAGATAATGATGAATTGCCGTAATAGCTCAAACTCAATTCATCGTCCCTGGAAACAATGTATCCCGGCACTGTAACTTTCCTGCCGCTCACAGAGATGTGCCCATGAACGATGAACTGCCTTGCCTGCTTCATGGTGTTGGCAAGTCCCTGTTTGTGCACCTGTGTCTGGAGTCTCCTGTCAAGAAAATTTGTAACCTGGAGCGTGAGAACATCATCAAGTACAGATTCTGACTTCAACATACCATATCGTTTCAGGCGGTTAAGGATGTTATCCGCATCTGTTTTGACATGTCCGGAAAGCATTCCTTTCGCGCTCTGCGCGAGCAGTTTTCTTGCCAGTTCTCTGTAATTCTTAAGATTGCTGTGGGCTTTCCAGACCTCTTTTTTGTTTCGAAGACCATATGTCTTGACGAGTTCGACCTCGCTTGCGATCCTGGCTGCCTGCCATGGATGTTTTGGCGTTTCATATGATTTGCTGTTTTTTCCCGGGTATCCCATTATTTAACACCCGCCTTCTTTTCATCTTTCTTTTCGCCTTCTTTGGCTGCCGCCTGGGCTGCTCCTATGGCTGCACGCGAGACACCTACAGTCCTTCCTTTCCTGCCCGTGGACCTGGTGCGCTGACCTCTTACCCTGAGACCGCGCTCATGCCTTACGCCTTTGTATGAACGAACTTTCTTCATGAGGTTAATATCCTCATTCCTGCTCAGCATTACATCTGTTCCCAGGACCTGCCTGTCATCGCCTGTTAATATATCATTCTGCTTGTTCATCATCCATGTCGGGAGAAGTGTGGAAATGTTATCCACAGATGATTTTAATTTCTCGATATCAGTGTCATTCAGATATCCCAGCGTAGCTATGGGGTCAAGACCTGCATTAACTGTGACTATCTTTGCAACGCGGCGGCTTATCCCTGTTATTCCGGTAAGCGCATACTGAACGCTTCTTTTGCCATCAAGGTCAGAATCCGCGATGCGCACGATATGTTTTATCTCGGGTCCCCCTTTCTTTTCCGCGGGCGCTTCTTTCTTCCCCTCTTTTGGAGCTCCTTTTCGCTCCTTTTTTGCGTGCTCTTCCCCTTTCCCCTCCTGTTTCGTATCTTCTTTCTTCTCTTTTTTCCCCTCATGGGGCGCTTCTTTCGCTGGTGCCTCTTTCTTATGGGCATCCTTTACTGATTCTTTAGATTCTTTAGTTTCTTTGGTTTCTTCTTTTTTAGCCACAGTATTCCTCCTTTGGCTTTAGCCCCGGATTTTCCGGCGCGGCCCATATTCCGGGCATCCCTAATACTTGTACTTAGCATTTATATTTTTTGTATGGCAATTGACGCAATCGTTAAGTATATTTTTAGCGGGGACATACCGTGAACTATGATCCGTCAAATATATATGGACCACAGCTCAACAACGCCGGTTGATGCAGCGGTCATGGAAGCCATGCTCCCTTATTTTTCAGAAAAGTTCGGGAATCCCTCAAGTCTGTACTCCCAGGGGCGCGAGGCAAGAAAAGCTATGGAGGAAGCCCGGAATAAAGTAGCCGACCTGATAGGCGCTAAAAAGGAAGAGATAATATTCACAGGCAGCGGCACTGAATCTAATAACCTCGCTATCAAAGGGTTAGCTTACGCAACCAGGAAAAAAGGCGACCACATAGTTACAAGCTCTATCGAGCATCATGCAGTGCTGAATACGTGCAAATATCTTGAATCACAGGGTTTCAAGGTCACATATCTCCCTGTAAGCAAAGAAGGGATTGTGAACCCGGCAGATGTTGAAGATGCGATAACCCCAAAAACAATACTCATTACTGTTATGCATGCCAATCACGAGATCGGTACGATCCAACCCATCGAGGAGATAGGAAAGCTCGCAAAAGAGAAGAACATCCCGTTTCATACAGATGCAGCCCAGACCACAGGAAACCTCCCCCTCAATGTGGATACTCTCGGGGTGTCGCTCCTTTCCATGAGCACTCATAAACTGTACG
Source organism: Methanobacteriota archaeon (assembly GCA_043729865.1). Lineage (GTDB taxonomy): Archaea > Halobacteriota > Methanosarcinia > Methanosarcinales > Methanoperedenaceae > Methanoperedens. Next base: position 8,689 of record JAYTKX010000034.1, on the reverse strand, counting down.
GACCAAAAGGCATCGGCGCGCTCTATATCAGGAAAGGTACCGGGCTGGAACCACTGATTCACGGCGGAGGGCATGAGAGGAATATCCGTTCAGGCACTGAGAACGTCCCCGGCATAGTGGGCTTCGGGAAAGCTGCCCAGCTTGCAAAGGAACGCCTTCCCGAAGCTGCTAAAATAACCAGGCTCAGGGATTCGCTCATTAAAGGCGTACTTGAAATAAAAGATTCTTTCCTTAACGGACATCCGGTGAAACGCATTCCAAATAATGTGAACGTCAGGTTCAGCTTCATCGAGGGCGAGTCCATGATATTGAACCTGGATATGAAAGGTGTGGCTGCGTCCACCGGCTCAGCATGTTCGTCCAAATCGCTTGAACCCTCCCATATACTACTGGCGATAGGTTTAAAACATGAAGAAGCGCACGGCTCATTGAGGTTCACGCTCGGACGAGGGAACACGCAGGAAGATGTGGATTATGTTGTTTCAGTGCTTCCGGAAATAGTGAACAAGTTAAGGATGATATCACCACTGGCAAGATGAAAAACATGACAGACGGATACAGCGAAAAAGTAATGGAGCATTTTGCGAACCCGCGCAACGTGGGCGAGATAAAGGACGCTGACGGAATAGGCAAGGTGGGTAACCCTGTCTGCGGCGACCTTATGTGGATATACATTAAGGTTAAAGATAACAGGCTTGAGGATGTCAAGTTCAAGACGTTCGGCTGCGGGGCGGCGATCGCTACAAGCAGCATGGTCACAGAGATGGCAAAAGGCATGACGCTTGAGGAAGCGCTTAAGATAACCAGGAACGACGTGGCAGAAGCGCTCGACGGACTGCCGCCTGTGAAGATGCACTGCTCAAACCTTGCAGCTGATGGTCTGCATGCTGCAATAAAGGATTACTTAGTTCGTTGGGGTCAAAAAGGAATTTGAGGTATTTCCGTGGGGCAAACCCGACTGGATAAACTACTACGATCAGAAGCGTGAATTAACAGCCACTAAAACATCATTTCAAAAATAGGAAACATCAAAATAATTCTGCATCGAGGTTCACTATGAAAAATGCAAAGTTATAAGTAATGATTAAACATCGTTAATAAACCCATAAACATGACCGATTATTCAAGAAACACCCTGATGCAATTCATTAATCCAAAACCGCAGGATATCGAGATATGCGATGTCACCCTGAGGGACGGGGAGCAGACGCCTGGTGTGGTATTTTCAAGGGAAGAAAAGATTGCCATCGCTGAAAAACTCGATAGCATCGGCATTGAGGTGATCGAGGCAGGCTTCCCCGTGGTCTCTCAAAGTGAGGAAGCCATAGTCAGGGAGATCGCACACCTCGGGCTTGATGCCAGGGTATGCTGCCTTGCCCGCGCAGTTGCTAAGGACGTGGACGTGGCGCTGCGCTGCGATGTGGATTTTGTGAGCATATTTATCGCGACATCTGATCTTCACCTCAAATACAAATATCATAAGACCTTTGAGGAGGCAGAATCGTGTGCCCTTGACGTGCTTGACTACGCAAAAGACCACGGTCTGACCGTACGATTTGCCGCTGAAGATGCCACTCGCACTGACATCAATGTTCTGAAATCCATCTTCAGGGCGGCGGAAGAGCACGGCGCAGACTATGTCAGTATCGCCGACACTGTAGGGATACTGAACCCGAGCACCGCTTTGTATCTGGTAAAAGAGATCAAGAAAGCTGTGAAAACAAAGGTATGTATCCACTGCCATAACGACCTCGGGATGGCTGTCGCTAACACGCTAAGCGGGGCTGAAGCCGGGGCATTCCAGCTTCATACTACGGTCAACGGCATCGGCGAACGATGCGGGAACGCCTCGCTTGAGGAACTGCTCGTCAACCTTCGGGTGCAGTACGGCATCGAGAGATACGATGTCAGCCAGCTTACAGAACTGTCTAAACTCGTGGAAAAATACTCCGAGATCCCTATCCCCAGGATAAAGCCCATCGTGGGAGCCAACGCCTTCGCGCATGAATCCGGGATACATGTTGCAGCAGTCCTTGAGAACCCCAGGACTTATGAAGTATTTCTTCCGGAGATGGTAGGCGGGAAACGGGAGATCATCATTGGCAAGCATACAGGCAGTAAGGCTCTCAAAGGTGTTGTGGAGAAGATGGGATACGATCTTACGCATGACCAGATGAGCGTGCTGCTTGAAAGAGTGAAGAAATGCAGCGAAGCAAAGAAAAAGGTGACATGCGACAGGCTGACTGAGTTCATAAAGGAACTGGAATTAGAGCCCGAAAAACCGGAAAATACATGAATCTCTCATAAAAACGTTTAAGTATCTTTAATGCAAGTTAGGTCAGAATTACAATAAATAAATGATTATTAACTCAGGAGCATATGAATGGCAGATTTTAGATTAGTGGTTTCAGATAGCAAAACGGCACAGGCATACCAGGTGACCGTTACGGGCGCAGCAGCCAGTAAGATCATAGGAAAGAACATCGGAGATACCATCAGCGGAGATATCGCAGGATTGGGAGGTTACACGCTCAAGCTGACAGGCGGTACTGATAAGGACGGCTTCCCGATGAGACCGGATCTGCCCGGTCCGGCACGAAGAAAGATCCTTGTGGCAGGAGGCGTGGGCTTTCACCCGCCGGCTGACGGCGTAAGGATGAGAAAAGCCATGCGCGGGCGCGAGATATCATCTGATGTGACGCAGATAAACACAGTGGTCGTAGAATACGGACAGAAGCCTCTTGCTGAGATATTCCCCAAGAAAGAGTTGAAGGAAGGGGAAGTCGCGGAAGAGAAGAAACCCAAAGAAAGAAAGCGGAAATAATTTAGTCTTCCGCTTTTTTTATAATAAGTTTTAATACCCGTAAACCCCTTTTAGCCCCCTGATGCAGAAGCGCGAAAACATACTTATCGAAGCCCTCCCTTACATCCGCGAGTTCCACAACTCCATCATGGTCATCAAGATGGGGGGGCATGCCATCGTCGACCCTGACATAATGGACCAGATAGTACAGGACATAGTTTTACTGAAGTTCGTGGGAATACGCCCCGTGATCGTGCACGGCGGCGGTCCTGAGATCACGGATAAGATGACACGCATGGGAAAGAAACCGGAGTTCGTATCGGGATTGCGGATAACGGATGACGAAACGCTTGAGATAGCAAGGATGGTGCTTGTCGGTAATGTGAACAGCAAGATAGTTTCGCTGATAAGCAAGCACGGCGGAAAGGGCGTTGGTCTCTCAGGAAGCGACGGCAGTACCATCCTGGCGCGCAAAATGCCTCCACAGCGCGTGACCGTTAAAGGGATCGAAAAAGAAGTTGATCTTGGCTGGGTAGGAGAGACAGAGGTTATCAATCCGGAACTGCTGCTCATCCTCGCTGAAAAGGGTTACATACCGGTCATATCTCCAATAGCGACAGATGACAAAGGGAACGACCTTAACGTGAACGCTGACACTGTTGCAGGAGATATCGCAGCATCCCTGAAAGCCATGAAACTCATTTCCCTGACCGATGTCCCGGGAGTACTTCGCGACCCGAAGGACACAGGAACGCGCATTTCAAGGATAGCTTTTGAAGATATTGAAACGCTTATAGCAGATAACATCATTACAGGCGGGATGATACCCAAGGTAAGATCAAGCGCTGCGGCTATTGCCGGAGGCGTCGCGCAGGTGCACATAATCGATGGCAGCATGCCGCATTCCCTGCTGCTTGAGCTGTTCACGCATGAGGGTATAGGTACAATGATATACAGGAAATAGTGAAGCTCATGAAAGAAAAAATAGACAAGGAAGAAAAGAAAGAAGCAGAACCCGTGGTTAAGGTACTCACACCAGGCGAGCGAAAACGACTGCTCATAGAGGGCATAAAGAAGACGGCGTTCCCTGCGTTCATTGGCGCGTTCTTTGCATTAGTGCTTTTCCTGAAATTCTATGATGCAAAAGAGGTACACTGGTTTTCTGTCCTTTTACTTGTGGTGCTGGTTTCTTATTATATTCAAAAACTTGCATATCCGAAGCTTGGCGTCAGAGTCGATGAATTCGAAACAAAAGACTGGTTATATGTTGAGTTCATGACGATCATATTCCTGCTTGTTTCGTGGACCCTTTTGCTAAATTCCGGAACGCTTGACGTGGCTGCATATCCAGTGTCAATAACAGTGAACGCTCCTGAAAGTGTGATCGCAAGCGTCACCAGCAATGGCTTGAAAATAGAGGGTGCAACGGTCAACTTGAGCGGTCCCGGGGTAAACATGAGCAATATCACCGGACTTGACGGGATGGCATTTTTCAATAATGTCATTACTACGGGCGCCGGGAACCTGACCGTGACTGCAACAAAGACCGGATACATCCACAGCAGCGCGAATATTACAGTCAATACATTAAACTGATGACGGGTTCATTATGAGACTTGCAGTTTTAGACCGCGACAGATGCCAGCCCAGGTTGTGCGACTTCCAGTGCATCAAGTTCTGCCCAAGGGTGCGAACCGGAGATGAGACCATTGTAGTGGGTGAGGATGGAAAACCCGTAATCTCTGAAGAGCTGTGCGCAGGATGCGGCATATGCGTGAAACGCTGCCCTTTTGAGTCAATAATAATTATCGGGCTCCCGGAAGAGCTTGAAGAGCCCACCCACCGCTACGGAAAGAACGGGTTCGCCCTGTACGGGCTGCCAGTACCGGTTTCTGGCAAAGTTACCGGCATCCTCGGACCTAACGGGATAGGTAAAAGCACAGCGATAAACATACTTTCCGGAACTCTAAAACCCAATCTGGGGAAAGGCAGGATCGGCTGGGAGGAGATCCTTGATTACTATGCGGGCTCGACCCTTCAGGAATACCTGGAAGGGGTATCGCAAAAAAAGATCAAGACATCCCAGAAGCCACAGTATGTGGACATGATTCCCAAAAAATTCAAAGGTAAGGTCAGGGAACTTCTGTCAAAGACCGATGAACGGGGCGTGCTCAACGAACTGATAAAAAAACTTGATATAGAAGGCATAATAGACCGCAGAATCGAAGAACTGAGCGGCGGTGAACTGCAGCGCGTAGCGCTTGCGGCTTGTATATCGCGTGAAGCGGATTTCTATTTCATCGACGAGATAAGCCCTTATCTTGACATTTACCAGCGTATCAGATCAGCCCGGATAATCAGGGAACTTGCAGAAACAAAAGCGGTCATGGTCGTGGAACATGACCTTGCAATACTTGACCTGCTCGCTGACATGGTGCACATAGCCTACGGCACACCCGGGGGGTTTGGCGTAATAACTCATCCAAAAGTAGTGCGTCTGGGGATAAATGAGTACCTCAGGGGTTTCCTCCGTGAGGAAAATGTCAGGATCCGCACTGAAGCTATCGAGTTCGAGGTACATGCTCCACAGGTAACAAAGGAAGTCTCTCCGCTTTTGGAATTTGGCAACTTCTCGAAAAAATATAATGGGGGATTCGAACTTACAGCACAGGGGGGGAACATCAGGAAAGGCGAAGTCATCGGGATAGTTGGACCCAACGGGATAGGCAAATCCACGTTCGTCAAGATACTGGCAGGAGAGATTCAACCAGACACGGGAACGCTTGATATTAACATAAAAGTGTCCTACAAGCCGCAGTATATAAAAGCCGAAGAAACCGTAACTGTAGCCGAACTTCTGCGTTCCATCACAAAACAGTTCGATACGAGTTTTTACCAGGGAGAGATCTTAAAACCCCTTCAACTGGAGAGGCTGCTCAAACAGCAGGTGAACGACCTCTCTGGTGGGGAACTCCAGCGCGTTGCGATAGCTGCATGCCTATCGCGAAGCGCAGACCTGTATCTTCTGGACGAACCTTCTGCTCATCTTGATGTGGAGCAGAGGGTGCTTGCGACTAAGGTCATAAGAAGATTCGCCGAGAATAATAAGGTCACGGCGATGGTGGTAGACCATGATATCTACATGATAGACATGTTGAGCGACAGGATTCTTGTTTTCGAGGGGCAGCCAATGGTAAAAGGCGATGTGCACGGCCCGTTCAACATGCGGGATGGAATGAACCGGTTCCTGAAAAATGTCGGGATTTCATTCAGGCGGGATGAGGAAACAAAGCGTCCCAGGGTCAATAAACTGGATTCACGCCTTGACCGGGCGCAGAAATCAGAAGGGGAATATTATTATAGTTTGAAATAAAAACAAAACCCGCTTGCTGTCATGATGGGGGTATTTGATTTTCAGCAGATCATATACGTAAACTATATATCGTATTCTCATAATTATCATTATAAGTGATGACATGAGATGGTACCCGATAGTTTCAATTATTATCATATTAGCTTTGTCAATGAACCAGGCATCTGCAGTGACTTTCAGCCCCAGCGACATAGAATGGGCAACTGCCGTGACAGGAACTCTGTATAAAGGCGGAACCCTGACCAATGGAGAGTATATGGTCAAGGCGGCGCAGTTCCCTGGAGGCGTGCCCGGGGTAAAGGATATTAAAGGGAATATAGTCCCGGAAACCGACGTAGACCCCATGGTTTATCTTGAGATATACAAGAACGGCGTTATGATAAAAGAATTTGTCATGACCATCGGGAGTGAAGCTTATATTGACCCGGATTATGAAGTAAAAGTATCCACTACAGCATTTATTGCGAGAAATGCTAAAGAATGGGTGCTTGAGTTCTATTCTCCCTGGGCTACTGTAGCTATCCAGAAAAGGGCTCTTCCCAAACTTGAAGTAACTGTAACCACAGATAAGCCCACGTACACATCCAACAATGCTGAGATAATCACGGCAAAGGTAGTAGTGAAAAACAGCGGTGATGCCTTTATCCAGAAAGTGGATCTTGACCTCAATATCGGAGAATTGAAACTCAGGGGAGGAGAATTGAGCCAGCTTCACAGGTCATATTACAAAATATTAAAAGGTCAAAGCGAAAGTTTCGAGGTCATACTTGTTGTTCCGGATCTGATCGATGAAAAAACGTACATTTTGAATGCGAGCGCAAAAGGATATGATGTAAAAGACCTTGCTTACAGCGCTTCGGCTTTCGCATCCCCGAAGGTTTCACCCAAACAGAATTATTTTTCCATCAGCAAAGCGGTCAGGGACCGCATATATCTGCAGGATTACGCATCCGTAAGGATCACAGTGGGTAACGGCGGTATGTATGATATCCATAATATCCATATCACAGATAACATGAGCGACAAATTCGTATTAAGCTCATCTCCCATACCCTTTTCATGGGACATCCCGGTGCTGAAGCCAGGAGAGGAATGGAGTACGGGCTACTCTATCAAACCTACAGAAGCAAACATTGCAGGGTGGACGATACCCGCTGCTTCCGCAACCTTCACGGTCAATAATAAACCATACAGCGCTTCCTCTTCGACAATAACTTTGATCGTGAATGGACCCAGACTTATAGTTAACAAGACTGTGAGCAAATCAGTCGTGAACATAAGCGAGGATGTGACGGTGACAGTGAGTGTCAATAATATCGGGAATGTCGGTACCAAGACTGATGTAAAAGATTCATTACCTGACAGCGTAAGCCTCGTAAGCGGTCAGTTGTCCCAGCTCAATTTTTCCGAGCCATCTAAACAATGGGGATTCAGCTACATTATCAGAATGAATAAAGAAGGAGATTATGAGCTGCCTTCAGCCATAGCCAATTATACAAATGTGGAATACAGGGGCTTTGTTCGTGATGTGAAAAGCTCGGAGAGACCGATAATCAAAGTCATCGACCCGAGTAAACCTACCCCCACCCCGACCGCATCAGCGTCCCAGGATCCGAATGGAAATCCCGCCTCATCGCAGGGATCTCCTGGCGCATCATCACAGACGTCTGGTGCAACATCCACAGCCGAACCAACTCCCACGCCCATAACGCCAGGGTTTGATATTGCATTCGCGGTGATCATATTGATATTCGCGGCAGGTTTCATGCGCAAATGAGTTCAATAATCTTTACTCACGGTCGGCAGAAAGTCGTGAAATTGAAGAACCTCGCCTATGTCGTAGATATAAACGGATACCTGTCCAAATCTGCAATATACGCTGCTGCTTACGGGGATGCGCGTGTGGGTATTGCATGTGAACACGGGGGGACAGGCGGAGGTCATCCTTTTGCCGGGGGCGCGCGCATACCTGAGAAAGAGTTGAAGACTTTTTTATATGACCTGGATGATGCGCTGAGCTATTAGACTACTGTCCTGTCAAGGCTAAATTGTCATATGATATCGAGATAATTATAGTTTTCCGCTAATTATATGAAAAAAAACGTGATCGATTGTTATATGAAAACATAACATAAACAGTATAAGGACGCGGCGCAATTCAGCGCATGCAGGAATCACTATGTTCAGCTTTTGAAAAATTTAGCCGCAGATGAACGCAGATAAACGCAGATTTAATGCTACGGTTTTTGAAAAACTATTGCAATCTGGCTATCCCCTATAATAATAACACCAAAACCATAAAATCCCATGCGCCGATACGTTGCAGAAGCAATCACACATGAAAGACTCAGAAACAAGAGGAGTGCTAAATCCCACGAACCGATAAGATGCGCTGGATTTGATGCTACAAATCCGCGTTCATCAATGCCGAAACCCTGCGGGTTCTCGACTCCGCGCACACCTATGCCCCGCAGGGCATAGGTGGACACGCCCTCCAGAGGCGTGACTCTGGG
>JAYTKX010000033.1:0-10410 GCA_043729865.1 Methanobacteriota archaeon | reverse complement strand
CTGTATTAGAAGCTCTCAGAACTCACGGTCGATATGAGACCCGCAATGGAGCAGTTTTGATCTTAAGGAATAACAGGGCATACCTTACTCTCGGGGGCAAAATTGGATCTTTAAGGGATATGAACAGGCTTGAAAAGGTCATGGAAGACAGCAAGTACGAAGCAATAATGCATTATCCCACTTATCCTGAGAATATCAAAAAAATAGAAATGTTCATTTACGGCAGCACAAAGATCCCCTTTTCAGTCTTCACGATCTTTATCTCATTTCCGGGCTCCACGCTCAGGAATTCCGGTCTTTTAACAGTGATCGTCTCGTAATTATGAGGGTCAAGCACCTGTATCGTCCTTCCTTCATCCGATACCAGCACAGCAGACACGGCATCCTCCCTTCTGCCCAGTTTCTTCACATCCATCAGGTTATTGAAATTCTCAAGGAACCTCCTCCCGGTCTCAAGGTCTATGCCGCTCACATGCTTTGCACATGCCTGCACCTCTATCACCGCGCCATCCACGCTGATAATGTCCCCGCGCACGAATTCGGGAAGGCGAAGAGCATAAGTGATTCGGTACAGGTCAACACCGTTCTTCTGCCCCACAAGCTTCGGGGACTCTGCGAATTTTCCGCCGAAAGTATCCATCACGGCTCTGCATATCTGCTTCCCGAGCTTTATCGATCCCACGTACATATCAACGCCCCCCTCGATCCCTTCGGTCTTTGCAATAAAAGCAAGCCTGTCCCCCTTTTCCCGCGAGCGCGCAGCCACTTCTTCAGCGATGCTTATGCATTTTGTGAGTTCATCATGCGCGGGGAGTCGTTTGTCAGCCCTTATCTGCACGATACCCACAAAATAGCCGCCAGATATCCTGCTGCATGTGTCGCAGGTCTCCCAGCTTATCCTGAGTTCTGTATCAAGAGCAGCATCTATGGGCGCGCCTTTGATTTCCGCCTTCGCCTCAACATGTATCCGATACCTGGAATAGTCAAGCCGCTTTGGCGTTACCGTCAGTTCCGCGCTGGTTGCGTCCCTGTTTATTTCAAGGTTCTCTTTCACCAGGGAAATTACAGTCTCTTCCTCTTTGCCCCCGGACTGCCACCTGCCTTTCCTGAAAACAGAACCGCATGTAGGGCATATCCTGCCATAAACCACATGCGGGCATTCCAGCAATATCTTATTCCCGATAAAGCACTGCCTGCATACGTTATCATAGAAAACGTCTGCATCGCTGCCGCATTTCGGGCAGAATAGTTTAGCCATTGTTCAATAAACTCCGGGCTGCATCGCGCACGCTTTTTTCAGAATTATAAACCGGTTTCCAGCCAAGCGATTTTATCCTTTCAATAGAAAGCATCATCCTGGGCACGTCGCCCTTCCACCCGCGATCGCCTCCGGTATAATTGAATTCAACGTCTTCCAGACCCATTTCTTCAACTATGATCGCTCCTATCCCTGTCACGTTTATGGTATCCTCTGAGCCGATATTGAAGATGTTCACCATCTCATTGCTGTTCTCCATAGCGAAAAGGATGGCTTCTATACAATCATATACGTGCAGATACGACTTGCGCTGCTTCCCGTCACCCAGTATCTCAAGCGATCCGGGGTTTTTCCTGAGCTTGTTAATGAAATCCACGATTATCCCGTGCGTGCCCCTGGGACCGACTATGTTGGCGAAGCGAAATAGCCATGAGTTCATGTCAAATGTTGAGCAGTAAGAAGTTATGAGGGCTTCACACGCCAGTTTGGACGCGCCGTAGAGAGATATTGGGACAAGCGGACCATACTCCTCAGGCGTTGGTATGAGCATCGCCTCACCGTACACCGTGGATGTAGATGTAAAGAGGATGTTCTTTATTTTATTGATACGCATCGCCTCAAGAAGATTGTATGTGGCAATGATGTTCTGCTCAAGATGTACCCTTGTATCCGAGACGCCAAGCCGGACATCCGGATTTGCAGCCAGATGGAATACCGCATCTGCATCTTTTATATTTTTTTTCAGTTCTTCCATGTCCAAAAGATCGAGCCTGATGAATTTAAAATCAGGATTTTCAACATGCTCTTTGAGGAAATCCATTCTGCCTGAACTGAGGTTGTCTATGACTATGACCTCGTCTCCCCGAAGGAGCAACCTGTCGATAAGGTGGCTTCCGATGAAACCCGCGCCGCCTGTGACGATGATCTTGTTTTTCATGATAGTTCAATTAAATTATATTCAGGTATAGCCCTCTATTCTTCTTCCATAATATGAATTTTGGGTAGTGTCAATTTGTTTTTTTGTGCATATCCTTCTTCTGCCCGGCTCGCCCCGCAATTATCGCAGGCACAGCCCCTATTGCCGTGCATGTCTCAAGCGAGACCCCAATTCCTGTTATATCAAAATGGTACTGCGCCCTCTCCATCAAATCCTGCGGCAGACCTTTATGTCCCAGACCGATAAGGAAAAGAAAGGATTTTTTCTTATTGACCAGTTCAGAGAGCGCCTCAACACCAATCGCTTTCTCCTTCGCAGGATGCGAAGTCGTAGCCACTGGAGCGCCGAACTGGGGCTGGAATCCTTTCTCAGGAAGTTCGAACACGAAGAACCTGCCTGCCCTGAAAAGCTCCTCGATATATTTCCCCGAGCCTCCGATGGTGGTCTTATCCTTCACAAAATTCACAAGCTCTTCTGCGCTCATTTTGAAAGGATAATCGAAAAGTGCGAGGTTGAACCCGAATGCGTATGCCACAGGCGCAGCACGGGCGATGCTGCGGTAGTGCGCCTCGTGGAGTTTTATTTTGTCGTAGGTGTTCACGATGCCAAGAGTAAGCATTATTGGTACATGCAGGTGATCATCGATAATAAGTTTGTTATCCGCTTACATGTTCATATAAGTATACTGGTTCATGGACTCTTTATAATTATTCAATATCTCTTCGGCATCCTGTTTGGATAATTTATTCTCCCTCTGCGCCTGAACAACCCCGGATTCAAAAGCCGCCAGCAGCGTATTGGTATTGTACTTGACATAGCCCAGGACGTCGCAGTTCCTGTCCCCGTTCACTATCTGCTTGATATGCCATTCCCCACTGTCATCCACGATTATATGGACCTCATTCGCAGCGCCGAACAGGTTATGGTAATCACCTATGGTATCCTGGTATGCTCCAAGCATAAGGATCGCAAGATAATAAGAACCGTTGTTCAGCTCATGGAGTTCAAGGATCTCCTTTACATCCTTTAAGTCCACGAACTTATCTATCTCACCATCAGAGTCGCATGTTATGTCAACGATAGTCCCGTATTCAGTAGGCTTTTCGTTTGCCCTGCTCACCGGAACGACAGGGAACAACTGCTTAATCGCCCAGAAATCAGGGATGGACTGGAACGTTGAGAAATTGCCTATGTATTTCTTCGAGAGTAGTTTATTAAGGTCATCGAAATCATCAGATTTGTTCTCAGTTTCCCTGGCAAACGCGGCGGCTTTTTCGCAAATCATCATAAACAACATCTCTCCCTTGGATTTATCCTCAAGCTCTATCTCACCCAGGTTGAAAAGCGAAAGAAGTTCCTCACGGTGCTGGAGGGCGTCGTGATAATACTCAATATAATTCTTAATATTTATTTCCTTTAGCCCATCATACAGTTCTTTTACGATATGGGGTTCATCACCGATAAGTTCTATTACTTTATTGCGGTTGCCGTTCTTATTTCCCTTGATGTTTATAACGAGCAGCGAATGATATGCGCTGATAGCGCGCCCGCTTTCGGACAAAATTATGGGATGGGGGACGCCTTCTTCATCGCATACATCCTTGAGTGAATATACCACATTGTTGGCATATTCCTGCATCGTATAATTGGCGCTTGCATCGGATGAGGTCTTGCTGCCATCATAATCCACTCCGAGACCTCCGCCAATGTTGAAATATTTGATATTTATATGCATATTCCTGATTTTTGCATAAACCCTGGCTGCTTCCTTTACTGCTTTCTGTATCCTCCGTATCTCCGTGATCTGGGAACCGACATGGAAATGCAGCATCTGGAGCTGTTCGAACATGTCGTAATCGGCAAACGTCTTGATGCAGTCCAGCATCTCAGTAGTGGTCAGGCCGAACTTGGAAGATTCTCCTCCTGATTCCGCCCATTTCCCGCTGCCCTTTGAGTAGAGCTTTACCCTTATGCCAATAAGCGGTTTTATACCCACTGTTTTCGAAAGTTCAAGCAGGCGCTTTGTCTCACTGAATTCATCAATGACAATGATCACTTTATTCTTTAACTTGACCGCATTCAATGCCAGCTTGAGGTATTCATCGTCCTTGAAACCGTTGCATATCAACAGGGCTTCCGGACCGAGTTCAAATGACAGGGCAGCCAGCAGTTCTGCTTTCGTTCCAACTTCCAGACCGAGATTATACTTCTTACCTGATTTGACAATTTCCTCGATCACTTCCCTTCGCTGGTTCACTTTCATGGGGAATGCGCCCTGGTAGATGTTATTATATTTGTACTCAGAGATCGAGTTTGAAAATGACGCGTTCAGTTCCTTTATCTGTTCCTCAAGTATCTGAGGGAACCTGAACAGTATCGGGAATTTTATTTTCTTGTTTACAAGAGAGTCGATCACAACTTTAAGATCGATAGCATGTGCCTCTTTTTTTGTAGGTCTTACACTTAAATCTCCGTTTTTATTAAAAGTAAAATATCCGTTTCCCCACCGTTCTATGCCGTACAGGTCTATTGCATCCTCAATTTTCCACATTTAGTTTAATCTCACGTCCTTCGTAATATATGGTTCTATAAATGATTACTTAATCCTGTTTAAACTTTTCCATCGACATGAAAAAAATCATTCATTTTCCCTTCTGTCTTGAATAAAGCTGTTCAACTTTTTCTATCGTATCCGCATCTTCGACCGATTTATCGCTCCTCACATTGACGAGCCTGGGAAAACGCAGGGCATAACCTGAATCATAATTCTGGCTTTTCTGGATTTCCTCAAATGCTACCTCAAACACGATCCTGGGCTCAAATTCCAAATGGGTCCCGCTATCCAGAACCACCATATCCTTGAAAATAGTTGTCAATTCCCCCAGTTTTTCATCTGTAATGCCCGTTGCCACATGCCCGATGGATAGCAGCCTGCCTGTATCAGGGTCGCGGCATGCCAGCAAATATGAACCGATAAACGAAGTCCTTCGCCCTTCTCCCCATTCACCCCCGACTGCCACAAGGTCAAGAGTGTCCATGATCGGTTTCAATTTCAGCCAGTTCTTTCCCCGTTTTCCTGGCGTGTACAGCGACAATGGATTTTTCAGCATCACTCCTTCATGCCCGGCAGCAAGCGCCTCTTTATAAATTTCCTCAATACGAGCCGCGCTGTCTGTTACTGTCTGGTCTGCCACAATATTCTTATCGCAGACTTCCTCAAGCTTTTTCCTGCGCTCAAGAAGCGGCGTATCGATAAGGCTCTCACCATTGACATAAAGGATATCAAAAAGGTTGAGATAGAGAGGGATTTCGACAGATGTTGCTGAGACGTCGTATTTCCGCCTGAAGCGCCTCAGTATCTCCTGGAATGCCATGGGTCTTTTGTCTTTACCAAGAGCCACGGATTCCCCGTCTAGAATGGCTGTGTCCGCTTTTACATACGTCCTGACAGATTTCACAATATCGGGCAATGAAGATGTTACGTTCTCAAGCCGGCGTGAATATATCGTTACTTTGTTCCCGTCCTTGTGTATCTGGACGCGCGCCCCGTCGAACTTCCACTCCACTGCGACAGAACCCATTTCTGCAAGCGCTTCTTTTATTCCCTCTCCGACCTGGGCAAGCATCTGCCTGAGCGGTCTTCCGGTCACGACGCTGAGTTTAAGAAGACCGCACTCACCTTCTTTTTTTGCAGTAGATGCGACAAGACCGAAATCATTAACGATCATGTAACTCCTCTCCACAAGTTCAGCAGGAACATCAAAAGCTTCTGCAATGGCATTGCGCACTATCCCTTCTCCAACGCCTATGCGCAATTCTTCGACCGCCAGACGCGCAAGGTAAACCGTCCCTTTCTGTCCTGCCGAGGTGAACAGGTACTGGAGATTCTTTATTTTTGCATCCTGCGAACCTTTCCCCTCAAGACCGGCTATCTTCTCAAACCTTGAATAAACATCACGGATGAAAAGTTCTTCTTCCGCGAAAAAACCAAACTTGTTTTTGCGGTTAGCTATGGCTTTTTCTGCGGCAATGCCTACATCCCCGGTCTCCTTGACCAGTTCTTCTATGCGCCTGACAGGGAGAGACGAGGTCTTTGCGATCGCAGTGTATAACAGGCTTGTCCCGATACCGAGCTCTTTTTCGCTCCAGACCGGGAACACTGTCCCCATGATAAAACGGGTCGCGATCTCAAGCTCATCGTCGTCCACTTCCCTCAGGAAAGATGCCACGACAGAGGTCATTTCAAGAGAACTTGATATCCCCTTTATTTTACTGCATATTTCTGCAAAAGTTTCAAATGATGTCATTACCGGGTTCTCTTATCTTTTTTTATAGTATCATATACTACAAAGATCCCCAGCAGGGTTACAATAACAAAAAGAGTGATTATTACCAGGGAAAATATGGACATCCCACCTCCCTGGAAAGAATAAACTCCCTGGGCATCACCAATAATTATGCTGTAATCAAGAGACCTGTACACCAGGACAAGCCCAACAAGCCCGACTATAGCCAGAACCACACCTGTGAATAACTTATCTCCCGGGTCAAGCTTATCGCTCATGCCGCTCCGAAATGACGTGTGAAAAAAAAGGGGTAAACCCCTTTATTCAGTTCTTTGTTCTATTGAGGGATTTTTCATGTATCGTAGCGACGTCAGTACCGTGGCAGTTCGTGCAGTACTTTGCCCTTGACAGATGTATGGTCACCAGGTTTCCATAGCTTGGTTTAAGATTGTCAGGCGGCGGTGCATGGCACTGTTCGCATATTGAGAAATGACCGGGTCCTTCTCCCTTCTCGACAGTGGGTATCTTGGGAGGGAATCCATGGCAACTGTCACATTTCAGGTCGATAGTACCTGTCCCTATGTGGATACTATGTACCTGGCTGCCGTGGCAGTTGATACACAATTTTCCGCCATTCACATGCGGTTCCCGAACCTGGGAATCTGTGTGGCATAATTCGCATTTTATGGTAGCAACCGATGTAGATGGAGGTGCAACTGTCACAGGCGTGCCCGCTGACGGTGTTCCTCCCGGACGCGTCGCAGCAGGTGGGGTTATTTCCGGGGTTACGACCGGGGTATTTCCATCTTCGCCCGGGGGTTTCCCGGACTGACCGCCAAGAACATAATAACCGGCAGCCGCAACAAGTATTACGGCGAATACTATCGCTATATAAACAGGCACCTTACTATCTTTTTCGTTCATTAGATGTATCACCCTTCAGTTAATTAGGGTTTTGTATGTTTTAAATGTTTTGGTTTTATCATAGTTAGCGTATTTTAAACCGGCATTTACATCGTATCCGGTGAAAAGTTAATAAATAGAAAACATGTATTAAGCCAACATGGCAGATAAATACGAACAGGTTATCGAACTTGCAAAGCGCCGCGGCTTCCTCTGGAACTCGTTTGAATTATATGGCGGTACTGCCGGTTTTTACGATTACGGACCTCTTGGCGCAATGCTCAAGCGCCGCGTAGAGAACATATGGCGCGACATTTTTGTGATCAACGAAGGGTATTACGAGATAGAAGCGCCCACGATAGGTATTGAGGACATCTTCATCGCATCAGGACATGTCGGTGGTTTCTCTGATCCCCTGACCGAATGCCAGAAATGCAACGAGGCTTTCAGGGCAGACCATCTTGTGGGTGATGTTGTGGATAACCCGGACACGTTGAGCGCAGATGACCTCACCAAAGTCATAAGCGAACATAATATCAAATGTCCTGAATGCGGTGGGAAACTGGGCAATGTATATGAATTCAATCTCATGTTCAAAACGTCCATAGGACCGGGAGGTAAAAGAACAGGCTATCTTCGCCCTGAGACAGCGCAGGGTATGTTCGTGGACTTTCCGCGCCTCCTCAAGTTCTACCGAGACCGCCTGCCCTTTGGCGCCACCCAGATCGGGAAAGCATACCGCAATGAGATATCGCCCCGCCAGGGTGTGATACGCCTTCGCGAGTTCACGCAGGCAGAGGCAGAGATATTCATCGATCCAAGGGATAAGACCCACCCGAAATTCGGGGAAATAGCAGATATTACACTTGTCCTGTACTCGCAGGAAGGGCAGGCGCGAGGCAGTTCTGAAAAGATGAGCATTGGCGCTGCTGTACAAAATGGAATAATCGCCCATGAGTTCCTTGGATACTGTCTTGCGAGGACGTACCAGTTCCTTATTCGAGTAGGCGTATCGCCCCAGAAACTGCGCTTTCGGCAGCATATGAAGGATGAGATGGCTCATTACGCCGCAGACTGCTGGGATGCAGAGATACAGAGCGACAGGTTCGGATGGGTCGAGGTCGTGGGGATCGCGGACAGGACGGATTATGACCTTAAAGCCCATGCGAAGCAGAGCAAAACTGAACTGAACGTTTATGTATCCTACGATAAACCAATAAAGGTGGAGCGATTTGCCATAAAACCCAATATGGGGAAACTTGGACCCCTGTTCAAGGGAAAAGCCGGAAAAATAGCGAATGCTCTGAAGCTAATGAAACCTGAAGACCTGTCGGGTGAGACCATAGAAGTGGTGGTCGATGGAGAGGTTATCAGGGTGGAAAAAGATGCTGTTTCATTTGAAAATATCTCGGAAGAGGTTCACGGTGAAACGATCATTCCGCACGTGATCGAACCCTCTTTCGGTATAGACAGGATAACGTATTCTCTGCTTGAACACTCATTTTTTGAAGAAGAGACGGAAGCTGAAGAAGGAGAAGAGGATGAAAAAAGAATAGTGCTTCGCCTGCCGCCCGAGGTGGCGCCTGTGCAGACTGCGGTGCTGCCCCTTCTCACGCGCGAAGAACTGATAAACCCGGCGAACGAGATAGTCAGAGATCTTCGAAAAGCAGGGATACTCGTGGCGTTCGATGATTCCGGAACCATAGGGAGGAGATACCGCCGAAACGATGAGATAGGCACGCCATATTCTATTACTGTGGATTACCAGACGCTTGAGGACGGCACTGTTACTATAAGGGACAGGGACACGATGAAACAGGTGCGGGCAAGTATGAGTGATATTGCAGAGATAATATACGGGTTGATATACAGAGGAAGATCTTTTGACGAGGCGGGAAGGAAAGTGTAATCTTGTTAAAGCTGTTCTTTGTTGAACTGCGCCGCAAAGCGATCCATGCAGCAGGGTCGCTCATACCAATTGTCTATTATTTTACGGACAGGGAAACTGCACTCATTGGACTTGCCATCATCAATGCCGTTCTCCTGATCGTTGAATGGCTGAGACTTTCCGGAAAGATCAGACTCCCTGAAATACTCCTGCGCCCGCATGAAAATAAACAGGTGGCTGCATATATTTATTTCCAGCTGGCTGCGCTCATCTCCATCTTTATGTTTGAAAAAACCATTGCCGTCGCTGCTATATTGATGCTGGCGCTCGGGGATACCGCCTCCGGTCTGGCGGGCGCTCTTATGGACGGGGGGAACGTAAGACATTCACGACAGAGATTTATCATAAAACCTTTCCCAATAATGGCAGTAATGTTCACTGTATGCGTACTGATAGGGGCTCTGCTGCAGTATTTGCCGCCTGCTCCTGATATGAACAACATTTCCATGGGGGTTTATGTTGCAGGGGCGCTGGGCGGCACACTGGGCGATGCGATGCCGCTGCGGATAAAGGGAAGACCGATAGATGATAATCTTATGATCCCGCTTCTTTCTGGGGTTTTTATGACGATCGCGAATCTCTTATGATAATTTACAAGAAATCGTGAAATATGAGACCGTTTTTAAAAAACTATTGAAATCATTTATTGAGCAGCCCCTAATCGGCATAAGTCTTAAATGATAGTAAATGATAATTTAATATAATGAAACCCAGAAAAATTGACAAGACTGATGGATTGATCCGCAGAAGACTTTTTTAGCAGATCTGTGCTCACATTTTCCGGACGATAAGAAACCAATTCTGGTCGGTGGTTCGGCTGTAGAGCTGTACACGAGAGGTCGTGCAGCGAGCCTTGACCTCGACCTGATCGGAGACATTTCCATGATCGCCCCGATTCTAGTAAATCAAAACTTTAAACGCACTGGCAGGCATTTCCATAAAGGTTCGATAAGCGTTGAGGATTTGATAATAGACCGTTTGTGCGGATGTAAGTTCTGGAAATCCGAGTACGATTGCGAACACGCCAGAATGCTCTTTACATCTTATAAGACTAAATTGGATATGAAGTATCTTAAAG
>JAYTKX010000032.1:0-4138 GCA_043729865.1 Methanobacteriota archaeon | reverse complement strand
GCCACAATGCGACAATGGCGATATATCTCGGTACACATAAGCTGAGGGAGATAATGGATGATGTGTCGTATCCCAGGGACACGCCTGCGGCAGTAGTGTACCATGCATCGTGGGATGACGAGAAGATAATCAGAGGTACAGTGGGAGATATCGCTGACAGGGTCGAAGAGATCGGGATCGATAGATCAGCAATGATAATTATCGGGAATGTGCTTTCGCCTGGGAACTTCAAGAGGTCGCACCTGTATGGATGAAATTGCCATTATTGCCTTCGAGCGCGGTCTCGATGGCGCAAGGAAGATACAGGAATTTGTGGGCGGAGAGATAATCCCATACACCAGAGATGCGTTCAAACAGGCTTTTGAATTTGATGCTATTATTGCTGTAATGGCGGCAGGGATAGCCGTGAGGAATATTGCGCCTCTCGTTCGCGATAAGTGGGAAGACCCGGCTGTTGTGGTCGTTGATTCGGGATTGAATTTTGCAATACCCATACTGGGCGGGCACCATGGCGGGAACGAGCTTGCACGAAGGCTGGAAGGTATGGGGATAATCCCTGTAATAACGACAGCCACAGAGGTCATGGGAAAGGGATGTGTTGAGAGCATTGCAAAAACCCTTGGATGCAGGATAGTTAACAGGGATTCCACAAAAAAGGTGAACACTGCCCTTCTGGAGAAGGATGTTGAAGTCCTGTGCGTAAAAGGTCCGAAAATACTGCTTGTGGACGATGATGTAACCGTTCTTAAGAGGGATGGGCTGGTGGTTGGTATCGGGGCGAACCGCGGCGTCAGCACAAGAGAAGTGACTGAGGCTGTATCCAGCGCGCTTTCTGAAGTGGAGGCAGGGATCGATGATGTGAAATGCTTTGCATCAGCGGCGCTCAAAAAGGATGAAAATGGCATTATCGAGGCTGCTGCATCATTCGGAAAAGAGGTTAAGTTCGTTCCACACGAGATAATCAACTCGATAAAAGCCCCGACGAGTTCAAAGGCAAAAGCCCTGGGATTGAATGGAGTGTGCGAACCTGCCGCGCTGGCTCTATCTGAAGAAAAGGAACTGCTGCTTAAAAAGAGGATATACGGGAATGTCACTATCGCGATCGCAAGGTAAACTGTACATCGTGGGCATAGGTCCAGGCGGTACGGAACATCTCACGAAAAAGGCTGAGAAAGCGCTCCTTAACTCTGAATACATTATCGGCAACGGCACATATCTTGATCAGATAGCGTCTGTCATAAAAAACATAAAGCTCATAAGGAGCGGCATGGGGGGCGAGGTCGAGCGCGCAAAAAAGGCAGTTGAACTCTCACGTGAACACATAGTTTCGATCATCAGCGGCGGGGATGCCAACGTGTACGGGATGGCTGGCATTGTGCTTGAAGTGGCGGAAAAAGAAGGCGATATAGAGATCGAGGTCATACCGGGCGTTACCGCTGTAAGCGCGGCAGCTTCTCTTCTGGGTGCGCCGATAGTGAACGATTTCGCTGTGATAAGCTTAAGCGACCTGCTGACCCCGATGGACGTAATTGAAAGAAGATTCAAAAGCGCTGCAGAAGCGGATTTTGTGATCGCCATATATAATCCAAAGAGCAGGAACAGGAAGGAGAATTTTGGAAAAGCAGTGGAGATCATCAGGAAATACAGGAATGATGAAACTCCGGTCGGTATTGTGAAAAGCGCGACCCGGGAAGGAGAGACCGTCATTGTGACAACGCTTGGGAAAATAATGGATTACAATGATATTATAGATATGAGCACGCTCGTGCTTGTCGGGAACAGCGAGTCAAAATTGTGGAATAACAGAATAATAACCCCAAGGGGATACCAGAGAAAATATGAATACTAAATTCGGCGCGCGGACAAAAGAAGCCATTGATATCAGCGAAAAGAGCAGGGCGATCGTGCGAAGTTTCGTGAAAGGGGACTCGCCCGAAGACAGGATACGACAGCGCTGCGTGATAGCCACGGGCGACCTTGCTTTTGCCGACCTGATGCGTTTCAGTAATGAGCCGATAAAGGCAGGGCTTGAAGCGATAAGGATAGGCGCGACCATATTCACCGACATAAGGATGGCGCAGGTAGGCATCACGAAGCGCGGGCACAAATGCGAAGTGAGGTGCGTGCTTGATGCGGGAGAAGAAATGGCGCATAAGACCGGCATGACAAGGACTTCGGCGGGATTTGTGGCGCTTGAGAAAGACCTTAACGGCTCCATAATCGTCATCGGAAATGCGCCGTCAGCCGCGCTTACTGTATGCGATATGATAGAACGGGGTCTGAAACCTGCGCTATTTGTGGCTACGCCTGTGGGTTTTGTGAATGCGGCTGAGTCGAAAGAGGCTGTAAGGGGGCTTGAAGTGCCATCCATCACATGCGTTGGGACGCGGGGCGGGACGCCGGTGGCGGTTGCGGTGGTAAATGAGCTGGTGGAGATGGCGGCTCAACAATATTAACTAATAAACCTTATTAAGAGAATAAAGCATACATACAACTGATGCTCTAATGCATCCATGGAAAACAAATGAAAACAGAACTCATATATGAATTGACAGCTGTACTTAAGAAGAAGTTTAAGCAAGACCTTTTAGCCATTGTCCTGTTTGGCTCCATAGTTAAAGGCACATCCACACCCACTTCAGACACATATGTCCTTGTAGTTAGCAGTGCTCCTATGAAAGACTGGAGAGCGCGGGACAAATTGATTCTTGACCTCACAGAGGATATTGAACTAAAATATACCACTCCAATTCATATGATTCTTGTAAATAAAGATGAAATATCAAACGCAATAGAATCAGTCTATCCATTGATGCTGGAAATCTACCAGGCAAATGAAATTGTCTATGACAAAGAGAACTTCTTTAAGAAAATATTAGCAGATTTCGAGAAAAATATCTATCGATGGCATGCTGAGAAAATCGAAGAAGGAGTATGGAAAATCCCAGGTCTGGCGGTGATTTAAAGTGGTTGATGCAAAACAGATTTTGAGAACAATATCACAGTTTTTGAAAGAAAAGCATAATATCTCATTTAAGATGGATTAACTATGAACTCAATGCATGGTAACTCTATCGTTCTATTGCTGTTGATATCCATATTTGCTTCAGGCTGCATCGACCAGAATAGTTACCACCCGCCGCAGTCAGAAACCCTTCCCCAGCCACAAACCTTGTCTGATGCCCAGAAAGAAGTATTTTCCGCAGTTGATCCCGGTGTTTTTTTGAGTAACCCTGATGAATACACGGACAGATATATCCGCATCCGAGGAATAGTCTCGTGGATATCCTACGAGGGTGGAAAGACTGCTTTAATAATAAACATGCAGACTTATAATAGCGAACCTGTTGCGGTATATTATAACGGAAGGCTGCAAGAGGATTACAGGGGAACAGAGGTAGCAGTTTACGGGATAGCAAAAGGCAGGGATATCATAAAAAATACCAATACCGGAGAAGACATAGAAGTTCCTCAAATTTATGCAATACAGATAATCCCTGCCTGGATAGAGGAACCGATCACATCCACCACATCAAATCTCATCCTGGTCGCAGAATCAAAGTCGTTGCTGCTTAGTGAAACATGGAATATGGGCTCAGGATATTCTCTAAAAGTTATGGCGCTGGACGGAAGGGCAACTCCAAAACAGGTCTGGATCTCTCTTGAGAGAGAGGGGAAAAAACTTGATGACAAGGTCATGATTGAAGGTGAGATTTATACTTACCGGAATTTCGTCAGCTTCAGGGTTTCCTCCATTTCCGACGAAAACCTCGTGCTCAGTAATGTCCGCATCGCGTCATAACTTGAGGTTTCAGAGTGTGAATCGAACCTGTTCCATGTGTTTCCTATTCATCCACACCCCTTATGGCGCAGTAAAAAATATTCTCATCGACAATGAATTTATACTTCATTTTTGGAATCTATTGCATCAAGATAGTCAATAACATTTCTAACCTGACATTCCGACTTTAATAGACTACAAAACCTCATTTTTATAAAAAAACCGTTATCTATACCCATCTAAGTCTACCGACACCTTTAAAGCGTGGAAATAAGACGTATGTCTATGAACGCAAGAACTACCGTGAAAATGGTAAAGTAAAACATGGTAAAGCTGAATATTTGGGGATTGAAGAAA
>JAYTKX010000031.1:0-29570 GCA_043729865.1 Methanobacteriota archaeon | reverse complement strand
ATCTGCTGTCTGTTACTTTCGCAGAAGTCGCGGTTATATTTGTAGCTTTTGTCATAATGGGCTTCCCTCTTCCACTGATCGCTCTTCAGATATTGTATGTCAATCTGGTGACTGAAGAGTTTCCCGCGCTTGGTTTATCCCTGGAGCCGGCAGCTAAGGATATTATGTCCCGCAAACCGCGCGACCCACGGGAGCAGATACTTTCGAAGCGGATATTATTTTATACCCTGGCAATAGCGTTAATATTTTTCATTGGCACTTTTACATTATTCGCCTGGACGCTGGAACAATCGCAAAACCTTCAACTGGCGCAAACTACTGCATTTGCTACTCTTATTACCTGTGGATTATTTAACGCCCTGAATTGCAGGAGTCTGGAAGAATCTGTATTCAGGACAGGTTTCTTTACAAATAAAAGGCTGCTCCTTGCGCTTTTCGGTTCTGTTATCGCTATGTTGCTTGCCATTTACTGGGAGCCCATGCAGGCGGTGTTTAAGACCGTGCCACTCGGATTTGAAGCATGGATAAGGATACTGCTGGTATCAAGCACCGTTGTTGCAGCGGCAGAGATAATGAAGAGAATTTTCACATCTAAAACTTGAAAAATACAGGGCTGAACTGACGCAGGAGCTAAAATCGGCAAAGCATAAACTGGTATGGATACACGGCGCGGGCTGCTCAGGCTGCACCATGTCCTTTCTAAACTGCGACCATGAGCTTTTGCAGTGGTCTTATCCTGCGCTGTACTCACTTACGGCGGGGTTTCTTTATTTGTTGTCGTTTTTGCCATATACCCTATTGCAGCGCATCTTTTCAGGGAAGCGCAAATACCTAAAAGACTGCTGCCTGCTGCAATTGCTCTTGGAGCTTTCTCCTTTACCATGACAGCTCTTCCAGGGTCGCCGCAAATTCAAAACGCTATTCCTATGCCTTATTTTAAAACTGATCTGTTCGCCGCTCCAGTTCTGGGTATTGTCGCCGCTCTCATAATGTTCAGCCTGGGAATGCTCTGGTTAGAAAGAAGAGCAAAAAAAGCTAAGGCGGCTGGTGAAGGCTATGGAGAGAATGACATTGAGGACAAAACAAAAGTGGACAACAGGAGAATTCCCAGTTTTTCCAGGGCGGTTATTTCGATTATCCTTATTCCTGTAACTTTCCTTATTCTTTCACGCCTGATCTTTCCCATGCTCGAAACGCCCCAGGGTGTTATTGGAATGTGGAGCCTGATCATCGCGCTTATCATTGCCATATTAGCTACCGCTGCGCTTTATGCCCGGACATTTAAATGCTGGGCTGATATGATCAAAACTATGGATGAAGGCGCCGCAGATTCTCTACTGCCGATATTCAATACCGCTTCAGTAGTTGGGTTTGGTCAGGTCATCGCCGCCTTGCCTGTATTTGCTATTCTCAGTAATTCACTGATCGAAATTTCCCCAAATCCAATCATTGCCACTGCTCTTTCAACTACAGTACTTGCGGGACTGACAAGGGTCTGCGTCGGGAGGTATGGCTATAGTCCTGGGTATATTCGGAGATCAGTTTTATAACTGGGCAATTCAGGACGGGATTGATCCTGCAGTATTGCACAGGGTTTCCTCGATCGCAAGCGGAGGACTGGATACTTTACCCCATAACGGAGCCATAATTACCTTGCTTTCCATTACCCGATTAACTCACAAAAAATCTTATTTCGATATAATGGTGGCAAACATATTCATCCCACTTATAGCGCTTTTCGCTGTCCTGATCATGGCTCATTCAGGAATAGTTTAGTTGTCATTTCATTGGAGGTCGTTATGCAAAAATAATGTTCAATAAGGAAAGTAGGCATTGCCTGCCAGGGTGGAGGATCCCATACTGCGTTTACCGCCGGAGTACTCAAGAAAATTTTGAAGGAATCCCCGAATTTGAATAAGAAAGGCTACCAGATCATCGATTTTAGCGGGAGTTCCGGGGGCGCAGTCTGCGCTTTGTTTGCCTGGTATGGTTTGCTTCAAAATGATGAGAAGAAAAGTATCGAGCTTTTGGACTCTTTCTGGGAAGAAATTAAGGCAAATACGCCATGGGATGCAGGGATAAATTACTACATGACAACTTTAACAAGACTGCGAAGCAGTGGTTTTCCCATACCTGAAATAAGTCCTTACCATAACCCTCCTATTGAATGTTTTGTTCATGATTTAGATCCAGATGAGTGCAAGACAGATGAAATATGGATCATACAGATAAATCCGCAGAGCAGGTTTGAAGAACCAAAAACCATTGAAGACATACTTGATCGGCGAAATGTATTTTATCCCTTCCCAATGACAATAGCCATAGACATCTACAATCTCAAATGAAGATATTCGAGAAATGAAGAAGCAGCCGATAGCATATAAAAAATCATGGAATTTCTTGAGGAATCACTATCAGCGAGCACAGAAATTATATTCTCAAATTCAATACATTATGTTTCAATTGAAATATCAAGTCTGCTAAGTTCGAGCAAAGACTCTTGAAAAACTATATGTTTTCCCTACATTTGGATTGCGTACAGCATTAAACATGCCCTCTGATTTTATACAACTTATTAAGCATGCTGAGAAATTGTTTTCCCTACAAAAAATATTTATGGCTATGCATCTTTATTTTCGTTTTCCCTACACAACCTTGACCGCAAAGCTGCAACCTCTCGAACCATACAAAAATAGAGAAATTTTGAAGATTAAGTATTTAAAGTGATAAAACTCACGTTAAATCATAAATTATGGAAGCCTACAAAATTCAACTTATTGAAACTACAATAGTATTATTCATTTACGTTATTTCATACTACATAATAAAAACATTTATAAACAATACTTTAAAAAAAACTCAACTACAACGTGGTAGATGAAAAATAATAATAAAAACAGTTCACCTATTTATTACAATAACGATTTTAGTTTTGCTATCAGCAATATGGGGGCTAAAACAAAATGAAATAGCCGTATTTGTCAGCACGATATTAACAGTATTGGGCATAGCATTTTTTGCTCAATGGTCATTGCTATCTAATATTACATCAGGTCTAATACTATTCTTTAACCATCCACTGAAAATAGGAGATACAATCAAAGTAATAGATAAAGAATACTCAATTGAAGGGGAGGTATCGGATTTGACCTATTTTTTTATTCATCTCAAAACAAATAATAAAGAGACTATAACAATTCCCAATTCCATTTTATTGCAAAAGTCCATTTCAGTAGTTGAAAAATCGGAGACCTCAAAATAACAGTTTTGTAATGAAGGGGATATTTTCAATAGCAATTATTTTTATACTCTCTGCAAATTCATCTTTTGCTCAAAACTTTGATTTTGGTAAAAAACCAGATTTCAAAAGAGCGATCTTCTCAAATGAAGAAAGGAAATATCAGAAGTAGAAACCTCAAATCCGTGTGAATCCGCGCAATCCGCGTTCCATTTCGTTTGCACTTTTTTATACTCTTAGATAGGGCATTGTGAAAGTAATAAAATTTGAATTAATCATCGCTGCTATCCCTAAATGTTGGTATATACCCTGAGTCCCCGCTTACGTTCGCTAAAACTCGCAAATTGTTTTTTATTGATACCTGCGTTTCAATCTGTTTAACGGTAGAAACAAGTATTGATGCCATTTATTTATGGTTATTTATAAAATCCAAGCGAATCATGACGCTATGGTCATTTTTCACATTTCATTAATAACCCTTTTTTAAAATAATAGTACCCAACAGACAGTGCTATGATAATAACTCCTATACCTATCAATGTAAGACCTGAAAGTTCTTTTATATCCAAAATTATAACCTTGCGCCCGATAGCGATCATGGCAACAGTTAGAACTACTTCAGCGTGAATTACATTTTCAATAGCATATGCTTTAATCGTGGTTAATAACTCAATACCTATTAAAACCAATAAAAAAAGCCCAAAAATTTCCAACAATTCATCAATATTAAGTAAAAATAAAGGCGGTGTAATAATATCATTCGCAATGATCCAGCCCAATTCTATCGTAGACAGGAGTATAACGAGCGACATCATCACGCCGAGTGACATGATTATTATTTTTTCAAATTGTTTCATGTATTCAAGCATAAAAGCTCCCTTTATTTTTTCTGCTCAAGATGCAGCGCACCCACCATTTTTTCCACACTTACAACAAATGCCCTGCCTCTTCCAGGTTCGTTCAATTTTCCTGCCTTTACAATAGCTTCAAGAATAGCATCGGTTTTATCTTTTTCTATTAGAGTGATCACGATCTCTTTTTCAGGCTCTATCGGAATGCCAAGGATTTTCCTGTGCTCGTGAATCCCTGTACCTCTTCCAAAGAACAGCGTAGCTCCCTCTGCTCCGGCGTCATGCGTCGCCCTAATTATCGCCTCTCCCTTTCCTCTCTCAACGATCGTGAATATTACATAAAAATTAGTTAAATAGTCCATATTTATTCCCCCATTGCAATACCAAGTATCAGCAGCGATATCACTGGCGCTAAGGTAGCGGTCGCAACGAGACCAAAGCCATCGGTAAGAGGGTCTCTTCCGCCCAGCACAGATGTCAGTCCAACCCCTACTGTAAGAATAAGGGGTACAACCATGGGTCCGGTAACAACAGCCCCGGCGTCAAATGACAGCGGGATCATATATGCCGGCGCAAAATAAATCAATAGTAACGCAAGAAGATAACCCGGTACTATGATTTTCCAGAGGGGAATTCCAAGAAGTATTCGCAGCATCGATATTCCAAGCGATGCCCCGACCCCAATGCCAACCGCATGCATAACAAGATTTCCTGGTATGGCTCCTGATGAAACCGTTTCCACCTGGTTGATGAGAACACGCAGATTAGGTTCTGCAAGTGTTATGGCGTAGCCGAAAATTGAGCCGAATGCAACAACAAGGTAAACCGAGCCGCTGGCTGGAAGACCTGCGCCTACCTGATGACCTAAGGGCAGGAATCCAAGTTTTAATCCTTCTAAGAACAGGATAAGTCCAGCGGTAGATAATGCTATGCCGAGCAATATCTGATGTGTATTCTCAACAGGTTTTCTCATTATTAAAAACTGAAAGGCGAACAGGAAGATCACAACAGGTAATACTGCCAGGACTACTTCTGTGATCACAGAATTCTTTAACCAGGATAGTGACATGAGGGACATAAGATGCAATTATTAATATGATCTTGTAGCTTTACAATATATTTATATGTTTTGATCACTATAAAACTATCTGTCAATAAAGGTAGCTCTTGAAAACAAAACAAATTCATTCAAACAGGGAGAAAATAAATATTTTGGGAGAGTATCCATGCGTGCAGAATTTCCAGCTAACGAATTTGAAGGATATCTTAAGGCTCGAAACTTTGCTAAAGAAATATCTAATGAAATTATTAGCAAAATTGAAGTTGGCATGAGTGAAAAGGACATAGAAGATGTCGCCTCTTCAGTCTTTCGTGATCATGATGTGAAACAGCACTGGCACTCGCCTATCATCGGCGTAGGTGAGGGAAGCGCAAAAATGAGCAGCCTGTATGCTTTAACGTCAGGTTTTTTAACAAAACATAAGCGCATTCTGAAAGAGAATGATCTCGTTTTGATAGATATCGCGCCTATATACATGACCTATCCGGGAGATTACACCACCACTCACGTCTTTGGCAGTAACCCTGAGCTTGAGGCTTTTATCACTTATGCGCGAGATATTTCGCGCAAGATCGCCGAGCATGCAAATAACACGATGATGGTTGCTGATGTATTCCGCTACGCTCAGGAGCTTATTCGAACAACCTCTGATTACAGATTGCTTTATCCTCCACTCATATCCCTCGGGCATCGCCTGGTCAGGATACACCCTCTCGAAAAATACCCGGAACCAGGGTTTTCATACCTGATCTTAAAAAAATTTCCATTCATTGACCCAAGCAACCTCACCATAATGTATGGATTTTGGATAGTTGAGCCATACCTGATGTATAAAGAGAGAGCTGTCAAGTTTGAGGAGCTTGTATTTGTGGGCAGAAAATCTGTGATCCTTGACAATTTGTGAAATAATATGCAGGAAGAAAGCTGGCACTCCTACGAATTAAGTACTGTCCTTGAGAAACTGAATACCAGAGTTTCAGGGCTTACTGACAGGGAAGCCATGGAACGACTTGTTCAATACGGTTATAACGAACTTGAGGAAAAAAAGAAAAAATCTTACCTTCAGGTGTTCCTGCGCCAGTTCAAAAGCCCTATAATATACGTGCTCATTTTCGCTGCGCTTGTGGCTTTTTCACTTGGTCACTATAACGATGCCTTGATAATCACAGTGATTTTAACTGCGAATTCCATCATCGGCTCAATACAGGAAGGCAGGGCTGAGCGGGCAATTTCTTCCCTGAAGAAATTAGCCTCACCCATTGTAAAAGTTAAAAGGGATGGGAAAATAGTAGAGATACCTGCAAAGGAAGTAGTCCCTGGCGGCATAATCATCTTTGAGACCGGCGACAGAATACCTGCTGATGCGCGCCTGATAGCCTGCGTAAACCTGAAAATTGATGAAGCCATCCTATCAGGTGAATCCGTAGCTTCTGAAAAACAGGTTACAAGTGCAAAAACTGATGCAAAACTCACAGACCAGAAGAACATGGTTTTTTCAGGGACTCAGGTCGTCTCAGGACACGGGGAAGCTGTGGTTGTGGCTACGGGTATGCATTCCCAGATGGGAAAAATAGCTAAAACCGTGCAGGAGGCGATAGAGGATATCCCTATAATGCGAAGGATGGCACATTTTTCAAGATGGATAATCAGGGCAGTTTTGCTCGTGATGGGTTTTACTCTGATAGTGGGTGTATGGAGAGGTTACCCGCTCTATGATATGTTCCTGGTCGTCCTGAGCCAGATGGTATCTGCCATACCTGAAGGTCTGCCTGTGGCGCTGACCGTTGCGCTTTCCATAGGCATGTACAGGATGGCAAAAAAGAACATTCTCATAAGGAGGCTTGCAGCAATAGAAACTCTCGGCTCTGTAACTGCTATATGCACGGATAAGACCGGCACCCTCACAAGGAACGAGATGACAGTCACCAGGGCTTTCACAGGGTTTAAAGAATATGAAATCACCGGCGTTGGCTACATTCCTGAAGGTAAATTCATAAAAGAGGGAAAAGTGATCAATCCCGTACAGGATGAAGGGGTTTTAAGAGCTATAAGGATAGGAGGGCTCTGCAATAACGCAAAGCTCTACAGGGAAGAAAAAACGTGGCGGCTCTTCGGAGATCCAACCGAGGGCGCGCTGGTGGTACTTGCATACAAGGCAGGAATTGACCTGGAATTATTGAACGATACAATGCCAAGGGTTTTTGAAATACCCTTTGATTCAACCTCAAAGCTCATGGCAACTTTGCACAGCATCAGCGATAGAAAAGTGGTGAAGGTCAAAGGCGCGCTTGAGCAGATTCTTGGTCTTTGCGGAAAAGTTGCGGCTGAAGAAGTCAGGGAGATGAAGGATGAAGACAGGAAGGCTGTTGAGAATAAAGCTCTTGAGTATGGGAATAATGCTCTGAGAGTTATCGCCCTTGCTTATTATGAAGTTGATGGGGAAATCAATATGCCCAGCATCGAGTCTCTAAAAGGGAAACTCATTCTGGCAGGCATTGTGGGTATGATGGATCCGCCCAGGGAAGAGGTCATGGAAGCCATGAGAAAATGCTATGAAGCGGGCATAACTCCCATAATGATTACAGGCGACCATTTATCCACAGCTATGGGTGTGGCAAAGAGAGTGGGCATGAAAAACCCTGCCACCATAAAAGATATTGAAAAGTTATCTGATGAAGAATTGAGTGCAAAACTCAAAGATGCGAACGTGTTTGCAAGGGTGCTGCCTGAACAGAAGCTTCGCATAGTAAAGGCGCTTAAGTCCAGCAATCATATAGTAGCGATGACCGGTGATGGAGTGAATGACGTTCCTGCACTTGCAAATGCCAATGTCAGCATCGCAATGGGGATAAAAGGGACGGACGCTGCAAAAGATATATCTCATATTGTCCTGGCGGATGACAACTTCGCAAGCATTGTGGCTGGTGTAGAAGAGGGGAGGGGAATCAGGGACAATATTAAGAAAGTTCTATATTCCCTTATGTCCGCCAGCTTTGGGCAGATTGTAACACTTATACTTGCATTAACAATGGGCTTGCCCTTACCACTTGCAGCAGCTCAGATTCTCTGGGTAAATATGGTTACAGAGAGTGTAATCGTCATCCCGCTTATAACCGAGCCAAAAGAAAAGGACATAATGAAAAGACGACCTGCCCCTCCGGATGAGCCTTTAATAACAAGATGGATGATTCCCAGAATCGTGCTAGGAGCTCTTGTGATGGGTATAGGCTCGATATCAATTTTTTATTACTATCTTGTTACAAGCAGCCTTGAGCATGCCAGAGCAGTCGTGTTCACAACAATTGTGGTTTTCTGTTGGTTCAATGCCTTGAACGCGAGGTCGTTTACAAGTTCCATATTCGGTATGAATCCGCTGTCAAATAAAAATCTATTGATCGGTCTTGGGATTGGAATAATTCTTCAGATAACCGCTATTTATTCTCCGTTTATGCAGCCTTTCCTGAAGACTGTGCCTCTTGGAATAATTGATTGGATAAATATAATCGCAGTTTGCAGCACGATAGTATTGGCGGTTGAACTCTATAAATATGTTGTTAAACTAAAAGGGAAAAATTAAACCAGCTATTATTATCAACATCTTTGTTCATATGATCATTTCCCCTTTATTTCAACAGTTTTATCCTCACCAAAATACACAGTCCTGTGCGGGAATGGAATTTCAATGCCTGCCTCATCAAAAGCAGCCTTTATCCCCATTATGAGCTCGGATCTGATGTCAAACAGTTTATTTCTCTGTATCCATACCCGGACCTCAATATCTATGCTGGATTCTCCAAACTTCGTAATAATCATCATTGGTTCAGGCTCCATAAGAATATTCTCATTTCTTTTTAAAACGGAATCTATTTTTTCAACAGCTTTCTGTATATTTTCCTTGTAAGCGATACCAACGGGAATATCCAGCCGCCTTATCTCATATCTTGATAAATTAACTATCCTGGCGTTCGCAACCGTTGAATTCGGGAATCTCAAATAGCGATTATCAAAAGTCCTTATCCTTGTAGAAAGAAGACTTATATCAAGAACATAACCTGCCTGCCCGTCGATCTCTATCGCTTCACCTATCTCAAAAGGCTTATCTGCGATAAGGAAAAATCCCGATATAATATTGGAAACCGATGTCTGGGCAGCAAAGCCTATTACAATGCCCAGTATTCCCGCCGCTGCAAGTATTCCGGTGAGGTCAATCTCGAATACCTCCAGAGAGGCGATGATGGTTGTGAAGACCAGCACATAGAATACGATATTTTTTGTCACACTTCCTATGTGGCTTCCGAATTTAGATGTCACAAGTTTACCTGATAGACTTGAAATTATTTTCGAGGCAATTAGACCTACCACCAGTATCAAGATAGCCTTTATCATGGGAGTATATTGAGAGTAAATGCTGTAAAAGTCGATCATAATCCAAGCTCTCTTGCAATACCAAATTTATCAAACCTTGTCAGCACGGTTCTGGCAACTGAAATTTTCCGGTCTATTATTGGCTGCGGATTAACTGCTTTATTTGTGGTTTTAGTGCTGTATTCCACACTGAACTCATTTGAAGATATGACAAGTATGTATACTTTGTTTGTGAAGATACCGTTATCCCCTTTGAAAAGAAACAGATTTTCTGGTTCAACCACTATTTTCGAGATCTCTCTTGGAAAATCGCTTTTATTGACTATCCTTAAAGGTACAAGGGCATCCTCCGTCTTATAATATTTATCAAAAGCGAATTCCGCTTCTACATATGTGCAGAGCACTCCTCTGTGTACTTCACCGTGCCACGCCAATCTGTTATGCTCGGTGTGCCTGTCTATCTCCATTGACTTTTTATCACTCTTGAGCACGAGTTTTGTGACAAGTGGAAGCTTCATGAATAACTTCAGCATCGAATTCGGGGAGAGAGACAGATTTTCTTTGAATTTTATCAAGTAAGGTTTTCCATAAAATTCTTTTTCCGTGTCTACAAACAATTCCCCGGAAAAGCTGGCGATACTGTGCGACTTCTCCCCGCTGATCCTGACTGTAAACGGGTTCAGTCTCTCAAAAAGATACTTCTTTCCGAAAAAGATAATTTCCAGTGTTTCTTTTTCAAGCTTTTCCATCATGGTTCAATAAGAGAATGTTGTATAAAAATTAGCTGTTTTGGTAGTCGATTTACGTTTCAATATCATACTCATCAAAGATCTCACCTTCCGCTGTGATAATAAGTCCAATGGTTTAAGAATCTAATTGAAACATGCTTGAAACTCATGTCAATACCCTGAATTCTCCTGCAGCTCCTCCTATTTTCTTCCGGCTGTAATATGCGCTCACCGCATAACTATACTCCCCGGTTTTTAACCTCTTCGGAATCCGCCATGATTTCTCTA
Organism: Methanobacteriota archaeon; assembly: GCA_043729865.1. GTDB lineage: Archaea > Halobacteriota > Methanosarcinia > Methanosarcinales > Methanoperedenaceae > Methanoperedens. The sequence continues at coordinate 19,040 of JAYTKX010000031.1, read as the reverse complement.
TGGAGCTCTGCATTCCGACCTGCATATTATTAATTCTTTTAACCAGCTTTTTGACAGTGAGATGTTTTTCATTATGAATATTTATGGCGATTTTTACTTTTTTCCATACAGCTTCACCCGCGTTTATCAGATTGATCGAAAATGTCAGTGTATTTCCCACCCGAACCACATACGGCTCTGCCTCCACTTGCAGTTCCACTTTTGCCAGTGGAAATAGAATTCCCCGCGTCACTAAAACTTCCCTGATTAAATGCTCATATGCACCATCGTAAATATTTTTATCCGCAATAATAATTGCGTCAGCAGCGTCCTCAAACCTTGAATTAATATTCAGGTTAAAATTACTTTCAATGATCAATCGTATGGCATTATCCCTTGCAGCAAGCCTTTTCGCTTTTATCTTAGAAGCCCCACCCATTTGCAGGTATATATCCCACAGCGCAGCAGACCATATCTCCCCGTCCCTATCACAGCTATCCAACCCCAGGAAATCCTCTGGATAATGCTTTTTACTGTCCACCCGGCTTACGCAATCACCTATTTTTCCGATGCCGTTCCAGTCTCCAACACATTCGCGGTTAAAGCCTTCATTTATCTCTGCAAAAAAGCATGCCGCAAAAAAATCACCAAAGCCCTCTGCAATCGGACATGTACTCCAGTTAAGCCCAAAGCCCGGCACCTGGTCATCTAAAATGGCATGACAGTATTCGTGCAGGATAATATCCGCATCCTCAGCATCATCAATATACCATGTGCCGAAGGTTATTTCCCTGGTATCGTGATTGTAATAAGAGTTATTCACGAAATCACCTTGAACGTTTACCTTTATGGTTTTATTGCACAAGTTGGTGAATCCAAGGCTGTGTATATAACGCGTAGCCTCATCAATATGATAATAAGCCATCACTTCCTTGAAACGCGGATCCGGTCTTGAATAGTTAAAAATCAAATCCGGTTCTTTTGCTCTATTCGGAGTTGTACATGTATCCACATAAGGACCTTTCAGATAACCCTGCCCGTCAAGATCCTTTAGAACAACATCGATGTAAGCTCTATCTGGAATTTCGGATTCTGCAGTAAGTTTTCTGTCTCCCAGAGCCACTACAGGATTTGGTATGAAAACTCTTCCTCTGCCTGTGGCATTAAGGAGCGCATCCAGAATATCCAGTATATTGCCTGCTTTAAAGTCAAGAAATACATACCATTTCTCGATAGGGTTAATTAGAGGTACTGCCACTTTCCACGCCACATAGTATTTATCATCTTTTGGATAGATAACCTGTTCTCCAAAAACCGTCCCTGCAACTCTTTTTTGTGCGTTAAGAGTATCAATGGCAATGCGGATTCCTTCCTCCTGTGAGATGCCTTTTTCAATGGGCAATTCTACAAGCAAATCTGGATGGTAGCAGATATCGATTTTATTAATCCGGTTACATTTATCCATATGGACAGAAGTAAAAGCATTGTAAACCGGCAATTCGTTGATAAACTGCTGGAATACAACATGGCATCCCCCAAGACTATCTGTTTTCCTGAGAAACGTTAAATCCTCCAAACTCTTTTTCATTTTAAATAATTTAATATGTTCTGAAAGGAATTTCCGTGCGGCTTTTTCAGGTTCTTCTTCCATCTCGACTGATAAAATACCGCACAAATGAGAAGGGATTCCTCTTTTACCCCATATAACATGGAGGATCAAGTCCAGTCTTTTTAATTTTTCCAGAGCATGTAGCTGGGATTTTGTGGGCTTTATCGATGTTATCCGCCCTCTCTTATGCCTGCCAGAATTAACCAAGCTTTATCACTCTTGCCACGAAGTTAATGAAGAGTATAAACGGTATGAAAATTTTTATGATGAGCATAAATAGCCTCTGCATCCATCTTTTACCTCCGATCTGTCTGGATATTACCACATGGTCGAGATACCATCCCCCCACGATGGTCAGGACAAGTCCAGCCGCGATAATGCCAATGGTGCCAAAGGCAAAGTCATTGATGTCCAGAATAGGTGTTCCGAAAAGAGCCAGCTTCAGCGGAGAGTAGCTAAGGGCAGAAGGAAGCCCGACCAGAAGTATTACTATCGTGACCATTGAGGTGGCTTTTTTCCTTTCAAAACCATAAGAATCGATGAGTGTAGCCACAGGAACTTCAACCATTGATACTGCGGAGGTGATCGCAGCAAAGAAAAGGAGCAAGAAGAAGGCTGCGCCAATTATGGCTCCATAGCTCATCGCCTGAAAGATAGGAGGTAAAGTGACAAAAGCAAGCTTAACGCCTGATGCCGGGTCAAGTCCATAAGAAAAGACTATCGGGAATACCACGAACCCTCCAAGCATTGCAACGACCAGATCAGAGACCGTTATTATGCCCGCGCTTTTTACAATGCTCTCATCCCGCATGTAGCTGCCGTATGTGAGCATGATGCCTGTACCCACGCCAAGAGAGAAGAACGCCTGCCCAAAGGCTGCTGTCCAGACAAGGGGGTCAGCCAGCTTTGCGAAATCCGGGGTCAGATAGAACTCTATCCCCCTGGCAGCGCCGGGGAGCGACAGGGCAAAAATCACCAGCATCAGCAGCATTGCGAATAGAAGAGGGATCAGGTAAGTTGACAGTTTTTCAATCCCCTGCCTCACACCCGCCCTGACCACAATGAAGGATATCACGCCTGCAATTAAAAAGAACAAAAGTGGATAATAGGAATCCGTGAAACTGGAAAAGGTCATGGGAATTCCAAAAACAAAGAAGAATGAGTAAGCCAGTACCCAGCCGGTTATCACCAGATAATAGCTGACTATCATACCCATAATGAAAACAAGGAAGATGCCTGCAAGTCTGAACTTTTTTCCTATTATACTGAAGGCTGACACGACAGATGTCTTGAAATGCCGCCCGAGTGCGAATTCAAGGATCATCAGGGGAAGACCGAACAGGAAAACGGCGATAAGATACGGAATTAGGAAAGCTCCGCCGCCGTTCTCACCCACCATGTACGGAAAACGCCAGATGTTGCCTATGCCCACTGCGGAGCCTATACTGGCAAGGATGAAGCCAATGCTTGATGACCATTTCTCTCTCATATTGTCCTCACTTTCAGATTGCTATTGTTTCAATCATTCAAGAATAGTCTTTCCCGCCCTTCAACCTTTTCTTTCTGGCACGGGTATTTAAAAAAATCATGAATAACGTTATAATCGCTATATATATTATATTCATCCACAGTCCTGCTCTCGCCATCTGGGGTATTGTCACATAGCCAGTGCCGAACACGATGGCGTTGGGAGGCGTTGCTACCGGCAGCATGAAAGCAAGCGATGACGACATGGCTGCAGCGATCATCAGTACCAGAGGCTCAATACCAAGGGCTAAGGAAAGTGAAGCGGTCACAGGCAAAAAAATTGTGGCTGTAGCAGCCATGAACCCTGCGATCGTCTTTCTCGGACTTGTTCCTATGAAGAATCCACCGATCAGGAGGAAAATTATCTGGTTCCCATATTCTGCCGTAACTTTTCCAACCTCAAGGGCTCCGAGTAAAGGGAAAAGGATTATTGGTAGAAGCGAAGTTGCTGGAATGGGGATCGCCTCGGTCAGCCACCAGCATGCTATCCTGCGCTGTAATTACTGGAATCCGGCAAGTTTGATCCCCACCACTGCGGACTGGTTTATATTGGATGCTATAAGATAACCTGCCAGGGCTACGAACAGAAGCAGATTCATCTGGAATTCTACTGAAGACAATATTTCTGACATTGTTGAAGGTAATAATGTCTTACAAGTATTCTATACTTTCTATATTAAATTTAATTCATTTAAATTTCCCGGCTCTTACTGCCAGAACAGACCGGTTCGTCCTCCTGACCACGTCTCGCGCTGTACCACCGAGCAGAAGTTCCCTGAACATACCTTTTCCGAGGGTACTTATTATTATAAGCGATACATTTTCCTCTTCTGCCAATGAAATGATGCTTTCTGAGGGACTACCGGTAAGAACATGTATTTTGACCTTTATGCCTTCGTTTCTAAAATCTTTTGCGATATCTTCAAGCCTCTTCTTTGCCTCTTGAATACTGGTATCTATCTCTTCCTGTGTTTCTCCTTTATCGACAACATGCACAAGTACAGCTTTTCCGACCCCTTTCAAATCCTTGACTAGCGATAATGTTTCCATGGCAGGCTCAGAAAAATCAACAGGTAAAAGCACTTTTGAAAAAACATCCGGGGACAACTTTTCATATTTTTTATCTCCATGCCGCTGTCCGAATTTATGACGCATGATCAAGACATGTGAATTTCCATAGCGCAGCACGTTTGAGGCAACACTTCCAAGAAGGATGCCTTCGATAAGACTTTTCCCGTGCGCACCCATTACGACAAGAGTTGTTTTTTCTTTATTCAGGGTTTCCATGATCGCGTGCGAAACATCGCCCCCAGTTATCACTTCTATCTTCACTTTGACTTTCAGCCCGATATTTTCAAGATGCTTTTTCTGCTCATCAAGGTGGATCCTGACATCCCGAATATAGAGGTCTTGCACCAATCCCTTTTTTGAAAGGTGAGCCGTATCGACCACATGCAGAAGCACCACTTCTTTTACACCAGGAATATCACCGATGCATTCCAGTGTTTTCTGGGCATACTCCGAAAAATCGGTTGGAATTAATACTTTTTCAAACATCATGTCCCTCCATGTACCTTTATCTAATTACCCAATCCCTGAAATTTCATATAGTTTCTTACCTTTATCCTTTATTACATCGAGCTTATTCAATACATCCGATTTTTTAAGATATATCTCGCTTGTTCCATTATTTTTTCTCCCAGTTGATATTATTAGCTCAGGGTACATAATACTATTGACTTCAAATCAAATGATACTTTTATTCACAGCCATTTTATCCTGCCTTGCTCATTTTCCTTGCCTGTTCAGTCTAAGTTTGCTCAAAAAATCAAAACGTGGCTTGTGCGAAGGAAAAACGCCTTCGTTTGCAGCCCTGACTTCTTCTATTGAGTAAAACGCTTTCGGATTGAATTGTTTGATCATGCACACGACATCATCGATATCCTCACGTTTTATCACAGTGAAGATGATCTTCACGTTTCCGGTCGCACCCTGTGCATCTACGATCGTTATTCCATAGTAGGAATTTTTCTCCCTTGGAAACAAATATTATGCGGATCGTCCCGAATGTCACGTCGATAACCCTTGCTAAAAAAATAAGCAGCGGTAGAATGAACAATGCGAATAGGTCTGAGTCTAAAAAGGTTATGCCGAACATTTCCAGTTTAAATGTAGTATATATTATGATATATCTACTTTGTTATCAATAAATTAAAATCAAAACCACAAAAGTTAAGAACTTCTGGTAATGATAAAAGGAAAGAATGTTACAGGAGGCAATTTTGTGATATTACCAGAAAACCCGGATGCGATACTTTCAGGAGGTTTGTTCGTTATATTCCTGATCGTATTGTTAGGACCGTTTTTAATAAAAAAAATAGAACATAATCTTGAAGTGTTTTTGTTTGCAATGGGTATCCTCGCGGTTACTCTCGATACCGCTTTATTAAGCGTGACATCTGACGTTGCAGACGAAATACTGCCAATCTGGAATATGGGATTGGTAGAAAAAGCGCTTGTTGACCCGCTTGAAATAACCATGGCTGTTCTGATCGCAGGGCTGATATTTCATTACGGGCGCAGCAAGCTGAAAAACCTTACAGATTCTTTACTTGAAATAATCCCCCTCAAAATATTTGTCTTTCTTATTGTGGTTGTACTCGGGTTTCTTTCAAGCATCATAACAGCCATCATAGCAGCGTTATTACTTGTAGAAATGGTCACTGTCCTGAAGCTTAACCGCAAGACAGAGATAAATCTTGTAATAATCGCATGTTTTGCCATAGGTCTTGGCGCTGCGCTGACGCCAATCGGTGAACCGCTATCCACAATAGTCATTAAAACAAAATTAAATGAATCTTTCTGGTATCTGTTCAATCAGATCGGCAAATATATCATACCGGGAGTAATTGCTCTGGGTATTCTCAGTATGTTCTTTGTGGGTCGCAAGGAAAAATCAGAAAATTCCCTGGCTGCGGCTGAGGAAAAGGAAACCTTAAAAGATGTCGGGATTCGCGCCTTCAAGGTATATATCTTTGTTATGGCACTTGTTTTCCTTGGTATCGGGTTTACCCCGATAATCGAATGGTACATAAAAGCGCTTTCGCCAGAGGTACTTTACTGGGTAAACAGTGTTTCAGCCATTCTTGATAATGCCACGCTTGCTTCAGCAGAGATAACAAAAGGCATGGCAGAATTGCAGATCAATGCTGCGCTCATGGGATTATTGATCGCAGGCGGCATGCTGATACCCGGGAACATACCCAATATCATTGCAGCGGGAAAACTCGGTATTACCAGCAAGGAATGGGCAAAGCTTGGAGTGCCCTTGGGCATAGTGATAATGGTCGTGTACTATGTCATTCTGTTCGTATTGAAACTTTAATTCGTTACGGCTGTGGATATCCATACCACAGTCCTTTTTTATTTTAAAACCCTCTTCAACCCATAAGGGGTAATAAAGGTAGTGATTATACACATCGTAACCAGCATTGCATATACACTCATATCTATCAATCCGTATTTCAACCCTATTCCTGATATCATAAGTCCCATCAGTCCTCTTGCATTCAATCCTATTCCCACAGCAGCCGCATCCTTCATATTCATGTTCGCAAGCACGCCTCCTGTGAAAAAACAATGGCAATAAATAAAGTGTTCATTAGATCAAGCCCGAAGATCAATCCCACGGCTAACCCTGCAACAATTGCAAGGTTATTTCCCATTATGGCGATAAAGATCGCAGGTCTTGAATACTCCCTGAAGCTTGCCAGGTTTATCTGCATTCCCCCCAGGAATAAAAGGAAGAAAATGCCAAGTTCCGCAAGGATATCGATGCCGTTCATTTCAGGGCTCATCAGTTTAAGGATAGAAGGACCCAGAACTACGCCTGCCATCATCTCGCCTATGATCGGCGGCTGCCGCATTCGAGCAAAGATCTCACCTGATATCTTTGCACAAACCAGTATTATGAGGATCGGAAGTATAATTTCCATTATTATCATGATGATAAATTGATGAGATATTAACTTATCGGAGTTCTCAAACAGTTACATTACGTGTTGGTATAGTTTTACTTCTTTGCGTACTTTGCGTTCTTCGCGGTTATTACAAAATATGATAAATTATTTAAACTTGAAGCGCATATCGACCTTCCATGAAGCTGATAGGAGCTGGAAAATCAAAGGACATCTACCGGGCAGATAACGACGATATAATCTTTGAGTTCACTGACAGAGTTACTGCATTCGACGGCGCAAAGAAGGCAGAATTCCCTCACAAAGGAATGGTATGCTGCGGTCTTGCTGCCTGCTGGTTCAGGATAATTGAAAAGGAAGGCATTCCCACACATTTCAAAGAAAGAATAGGCGAGACACGTTTGAGGGTTGCGAACCTTAAGATCCTTCCTGTCGAGGTGATATGGAGAAATTATGTGGCAGGTTCACTCTGGCGTCGCTTTGAGAAGGGTGAAATAAAGCTGCCTGAGGGCACAGATGCAAGGGAAGGCGCCCTGATCCCGAACGGTATGCTCGAATTCACAACCAAGTTCGAAACTGTGGACAGACCTGTGAGCACAAAGGAGATACTTGACGCAAAATGGATGACAGAGAAGGAACTGAAGCAACTGTCTGAAATGACAGGGAAGATCAACGATATCATGTTCTCCCGTCTCCTTCGCAAGGACATAATACTTGCAGATTTCAAAGTCGAATATGGAAAGACGCCAGAGGGTAAAATACTGCTCGCGGATGAAGTGGGTACGCCTGACGGCTGTCGATTCTGGGACAGGCATGCTTACATCAGGGGCGAATTCCTGAGCCTTGACAAGGATGTTTTCAGGAAGAATAAAGGCGATCTTTCTAAGGCTTACCTTGAGATATATGACCGGATCACAAAAGATTATTAGTTAATACGTATATTTTTATAATGATGGAGATAGACGAACTGACAAAATGGGTCTTGAGCGTGGACAGAAGGGTAATTGTAATGAAGGAGCTTCACAGGAACGAGTTAATAAAAGCCTCAGAGATATCAGAAAAGACGGGCAGGTCGCTGCAGAACATAAGCCGCGCCATCCGTGAACTGGAGCAATTCGGAATGATAGAGTGCCTCACTCCTGATAAGCATACATGGAAGAGGTTCATTCTCACGAAAAAAGGGGACAAGGTATTTGAAAAGCTGAGGAAAAATCATTTGATCGAGGGAAGGTGAGACTTTTTAATTTCTTCTGGAACCAGAAAATAATAAGAAGTCTCACCGCTACTGAGAAATGGAGGCAAAAATAACGTTAGTTCTTAAACCGAACGAGATAAGGAAAGCCTCTCTTATCATAAGATCCGGAGGAACCGTAGCTTTTCCGACAGAAACCGTGTATGGTCTGGGAGCTAACGCCCTGGATGGCGAGGCAGTAGCAAAGATATTCCAGGCAAAGGGGCGCCCGGCTGATAATCCCCTTATAGTCCACATATCATCTCGCGAAATGCTCAACATGGTGGCGAGGGATATTCCGGCGCTGGCATTCAAACTCATGGATGCCTTCTGGCCAGGCGCTCTTACCATTGTCTTGAAACGCAAAGAGGGTGTTCCCGATATTACCACAGGAGGGCTTGATACAGTGGCTGTAAGGATGCCGGATAACGAAATCGCCCTTTCGCTCATTAGTGAAGCAGGTGTGCCAATAGCGGCGCCCAGCGCCAATATCTCCGGAATGCCAAGCCCTACAAAAGCAGAGCATGTTATAAAAGACATGGATGAAAGGATAGATGCTGTGATCATAGGGGGAGAAACCAGGCTCGGCGTGGAATCGACCGTCATCGATCTCACAGTTACGCCGCCAGCTCTACTGCGTCCCGGCGGGCTGAGTCTTGAGGATATCATTGGAGCCATAGGGGAAGTCAATGTGATAGAGGAATCGGTAAAATCCCCGGGGATGCGCTATACGCATTATTCTCCAAAAACGAAGCTGATTCTTGTTGAGGGTGAGAGAAAATCCGTGCTTGTTGAGATCAGGCGCCGTATTCATGATTACCAAAAACAGGGACTGAAGGTTGGAGCGCTTATAACCAGAGAGAACGCTGTGTATCTAGAATGCGATGCAAAATATATCCTTGGAAGCATTGACGATCTGAAAGAGGTCGCAAGCAGGCTCTTTTCAGGACTCAGGTTCCTGGACGAAGCTGGTGTAGATGTGGGGATAGCGGAAGGGGTATTTCCTGAGAAAAGAGAAGGTAGAGCGATAATGAACAGACTGAGAAAGGCGGCTAAAGAGAGAATTATTTGTGGTCAATAAGAATCAGGTGTTTTTCCCACTGGATAAAAATTCCAATTTCATAATGCTATTTGTAGAGTCCTGAATATAGCAATGATTATATGTAATTGGTGATAATTATAAGAATAGAGGGACTAAAAATGATCGAGACTGGAAACGCAAAAACATTAAATGATTATTTGGCTGGCTGGATAATATTTGAGATGCAGGGGGTTTTCATATGAAATACCTCTTCGGCGATTCAACAGAATCCCCATTGCAGAAGAATTTCCTTGCGCTGCTGGATAACTATGTTGATGTCAGTGTCAAGGCGATAACACTTGAAAATACGGTTTTTGACCTGAAAGAGGACATAAGGGACAGGCGAAAACTCAAGAATACAGTCCTTGAGCAACTGGATAACTGCCTGTCAACTGCTGAACAGGCTATTATAAATGCCGTCGCAACAAGTAAAGAGAAGACCGCTATCAACCAGTATGCGGCAAAAAGCAAGGATTTCCTGACAAAATATATAGAGAACGGCAAGACAAAGTTCTCAGAAGAAGTATTCCAGGAAATATCAGACTTTGATAAAAAAGTAAACTCGGCAGATAAGGAAAATAGAGCTACGCTGGAATCTCTTTTTATCCTGGATCCTCTTCCTGTTATTAACAAGAATTTTATTATTAAAGCCAACAAGGATGGTTTTGCTGCAAAGGTCAAGGTAGACTTTGAAGGCGACATCTCAGCCATATACGGTATAATCTCCTCTCAAGTGCCTTTCTGGAACAGGCATGTCAGGGTTTCAGACTTTATCAAGGGTATTGAGATACCTGCAAGAATGAGAAAACCCCTTCTTAAAAAGGAAGAGGTGCCTGATATTGTCGGGGTAGACGATTACCTCGTTACAGATGTTGTCCAGCTTGGGAAAGAGCTTGAAGTCGTTATCAGGAAAAGACCGGACGTTGAATCCGAACGGTTTCGAATGAAGATGGTTTTCAAGGATGAATTCGCCATCGAGGTTTATCATGCTGAAGAAAAAGAAGTGGAGAAATACATTCAGGCTGTTCCCGCGATGAGCAGCTTGATTAACATCCCGAAGCTGCGAGAATTTGGAGAGAAAATAATTGCCCGGACAAACACTCTTTATCCCAAAAAAAGGTCTATGGAGTCCCTCCTGATGAACCAGAAAGATGTGCTTGAAGAGAATCAGATATTCGAACTCATGCAGAAGATAGCTGAGATACACGCCCCCACCATAGCCATGATAAAAAAGCACAGCCCTTCCGGAGAAGAGCTTTCTCTCAAAGCTGAGGATGACAGCGGGAAGCGCAGCGAGATATACCTTAAAAAATCAAAGGTTAAAGAGAAGCTCAGTATGATAAAGGAAAAAGGCGACAAACTACTCAAGCTTCTGGATATTCAGTAAGCTACCTTTTTTTTTCCCCAAAACCTATATGAATGATGGAGTTGTATGCGTTGAAAAATGGAGAACTAATATGGGAAATATTCGACCCAATTACATTAAATCATTAGCAGCACAGTTACTTGAAGAGCATAGTGATATTTTTACTACGGACTTCTCGCAGAACAAGGAATTCGTTACCAGATATACCAATGTAGAGAGCAAGGGTATCAGGAATCGCGTTGCAGGATATATCGTGCGCTCGTTGAGAGTTAAGGCTATCAGAAAGAAATAGAGGGGAATCATGATAGATGGTGTTCTGCCTGCTCTTATTACTCCGTTCACCAAAGATAACAGGGTTGATAAGGATGGCATACGGCAGAATATCGAATTTTTGATCGACGGGGGCGTATCAGGCGTCGTTCCATGCGGAACAACAGGTGAGGCTGCCACTCTTTCCATCAATGAACATGAAAAGGTCATAGAGTATGCGGTTGAGTTCTCTTCTGTCCCGGTTGTCGCAGGCACGGGCTCAAACAATACCACAGAAGCGCTTGAACTGACAAAATTTGCCCATGATGCAGGCGCAGATGCAGCATTGCTTATAACGCCGTATTACAACAAGCCCAATGACAGCGGGATGCTAAAGCATTTTCATACTATCGCTGAAGCAGTGGATATCCCGATCATTATTTATAACGTACCTTCACGAACAGGGATAAACCTGAAACCCGAACTTACAGCAGAGCTTGCAAAAGTAAGCAATATCGTGGGGATAAAAGAAGCAAGCGGCAGTCTTGACCAGATCACCAGAATAATCGAACTTACAAAAGGAGAGGATTTTACAGTACTCTCAGGTGATGATGGCCTGACGCTTCCGATACTGTCGATAGGGGGTTCAGGCGTCATCTCTGTTGTTGCAAATGTGGCTCCGAAACTTGTGGTCTCCATGGTTGAGGCTTTCCGCGGTGGAGATACAGACCGGGCAAGAGAGCTTCATATGGCTCTTGCTCCTCTTATTAGAGCCATGTTCCTTGAAACCAACCCGATTCCTGTAAAAAAGGCGGTCGAACTAATTGGGCTCGCTGCGGGGAACCTGCGGCTTCCGCTTGCGCCCATAAGCGCAGATAATGAGAAAAAGCTGAAAGTGGCGTTGAACGACCTTCACCTGATAGAGTGAGTTGAAAATGATAAAAATAGCAGTTACCGGAGCATGCGGGAGGATGGGCGGGCTAATTATAGAAAATGTCCTGAAGTCAAAAGACATGAAACTCGTTTCAGCCATAGATGTCAGCAATATCGGGAAGGACATAGGTGAAGTGATGAGAGTGGGTGCCTTGAATGTACCTGTGGAGGATGCAAATAACATCGACAGCGTACTTGAGAACTCAAAACCTGATGTCCTTATAGATTTTACTATCGCTGAACCTGCAGTGAAAAACGTACTTGCCGCTGCCAGGAAAAAAATAAATCTCGTCGTGGGTACGACGGGTTTTACGAAAGAACAGCGCTCAATAATGGAGACATCCATCAAATACAATGGTGTTTCTGCAGTAATTACCCCGAATTTCTCTATAGGTGTGAACGTGTTCTTTGGACTCCTTGCAGAAGCGGCGGCGCGCCTTGGCGATTACGACATAGAGATCATAGAAGCGCATCACAACCAGAAAAAAGATGCTCCCAGCGGAACGGCATTAAAAGCTGCCCAGACTATTTCAAATGTGCTTGGAGAGCGCGAGTTAGTGTATGGGAGGCGCGGTCTTTCCCCGCGCAAAAGGGAGATTGGCATACACGCCGTACGCGGGGGCGATATAGTAGGCGATCATACTGTCCTGTTCGCAGGCGACGGGGAACGCATCGAGATAAAACATCAGGCGCACAGCAGGCAGGCGTTTGCCGGGGGCGCTATAAGAGCGGCAGAATGGGTTTGTTCTGCCCGGTCAGGTGTTTATGATATGAAGGATGTTCTGGGGATCAAATGATCTATTTCTTCCGAAAAGGTTAAAAGGAATGTGAGAGAATGAGAGCAAAATCATTCACTCTAAATGAAGTGATCTGGAGCATATAATGATAAGATTTCACATTGTTTTAATGAATTAATTCTAAACAATGATATTTATATTAACCGGGGCATAAATGTAAAGATTGATTGATAAAACGCTGTACCGGGTAATCCGGCACATGTATCGTGCATTATGAAATGCATAACCCCAACTGATGTTGGAAAAGGAGGACATATAGGTTGTTAAATGAATTGCAGAACCGAAAGAATGACTTAAAGAACCAGTCAGAAGAGAATAAGAATAAAAGGAACGAGCTTAACCTTGAAGCAAGTAAGTGGGCGACTAAAAGGAACGAACTGAATACTCGTACCAAGGAACTTATTGATGAAGCGCAGCAGCTTAAAAAGCAGCGCGATGAGAACAACGAAAAAGTCGGCGAGGCTAAACTCAAACGTGACGAACTTAATGAGCAGGCTAACAAGGTATACGCTGAAATCGACAAGATCCGCAAGGATCTGAATCTTGGCGATGGTCCATCCCTGAAAGAAATGAAGCGAGAGATAGACCAGCTTGAATTCAAACAGCAGACTGAGGTGCTAAAAACATCACAGGAACGGGAACTTGTCGAAAAGATAGCAAAATTGACTGATGAGCTCAAGCGCAAGAAAACACAGCTTGAAGGAAGCAGTGAATTAAAATCATTACTTGAAAAAGCTCAGGTTTTACGAGATGAAGCCGCCAAATATCATGATAAGGTGAAAGAATCCGCAGAAGCTGCGCAGCAATATCATGATAAGATGATCACTATCTTCAAAGAAGCCGATGCGATAAGAGCGGAATCCGATGCAGCCCATAAGGATTTTGTGAAAGCACAGGAAGCCGCGGACGAACAGCACAGGCTATTCATTCAGTCCCAGAAAGAGATCCGGGAGATCAACAAACTGATCATCGGATTGAAGAGAAAGACAAAGGAAACAAAGGACGAATCCATAAGAGAACAGACAAAGAAAGAAGCGGAAGAAGTCTATAACCAGTTCAAACTCGGCGAGAAATTGAACACGGAAGACCTTATGCTTCTCCAGAGATCGGGACTTCTATAACTCGATCTCTCATTTTTGGGCATGCAGGCGCAATGCTTTTTAGAGCAAAGAATATCTATTAAAAGACACTATCTAATTTAGATGGAACAGCCCGGAAAGTCCTTTAAATGCTACATGGTTACCTGGGATAAGGCTTACAGGCTGGGAAGGAAGATAGCGCGTAAGATCAAAGCATCAGGATTCGTTCCTGACATGGTCATAGGTGTTGCACGGGGAGGACTTGTACCCGCCCGCATAGTCTGTGATTTCCTGCATATTAAAGACCTGACGTCCGTAAAGGCGGAACACTGGGGTATAGCCAATACTATTGGAGTAGCGACAATAAAATATCCGCTGCCTGAAGAGATCGACATCTCAGGGAAAAGGATATTGATTGTGGATGATGTTGCTGATACGGGGGATACCTATCATGTTATCGTGAAGCATATAAAAGAAAGGTCTCCAGCCGAAGTCAGGACAGCCGTGCTTCAGTATAAGACATGCTCCACTTTTGTCCCTGACTACTGGGGCGAGAAACATGATGCATGGAAGTGGATAATCTATCCGTGGGCTTTATATGAGGACATGACAGGGTTCATAAAGCGCGTGCTTGTTCGCCCCATGACTCAGGAAGATATCAGGAAATGGCTGAAGAGTGGTTTTGATATAAGAATGTCAGGAAAAGAGCTGAATGAGTTCCTGAATGATATGAGAAGGGAAGGGAAGCTCAGGAAATGCAAAAAGAGCAATAAGGTCTACTGGGAAAACGCAAGGGATGAATAATGGACAGCAGGGTATATGTTCTGATATCGGGGAGGGTCCAGGGAGTTTTCTTCAGGACAAGCGCGAAGAAAAAAGCGGATAAAATGGTGGAATGGTGCAGGAAAGGGCCAGATTATGCAGATGTTGCAGATGTCCAGGTAATATCGGAGAAATATATCGGGGAATTTAAGGATTTCTCAGTTCTAAGGTAATACATATTTATAGCTCAACTCATAATTTTGAGATATGGAATCTATAGAAACCCCGTGCCCTTCATGTTCACCAGATAAACCAGTATCTCATAAAAAGCTTAAAAGCACGCTGATAAAATGCGAAGAATGCGGGGACGTTCACAGTCAGAGAGTAAAAAAGAAAGTGCCGGTCAGGGTCATAGTTAGCATAGGGGATAAGTCCGTAAGGATCAGGACACTGCTTTCAGGAGTGATCAGGGTGGGCAATGAACTTGTAATGGATGATGAGACCACAGGAGAAGCTTATCCTGTGAAGATAAGTTCTATTGAGGTTGGCGATAAAAGGAAAGAAAGCGCACATGTTGATGATATTAAGACAATATGGGCGCGTGCGATCGAAGAAGTTGTTGTGAAGATAGCCATAAGCCACAGGGAGACCACTGAATCAATAGAGATGACAGTGCCGGGAGAGAGGGAATATGTCATCGGGGAAAAAATAAAAGTGAATAAACGCGAATTGAAGATCATACGCATAAAGATACGTGATGGAAAATTTAAAAGCAGAAATGGCGTTTCGGTCAAGGCAAGCAATATCAAGCGCATCTATGCTGAATCGGGGCAAAGGGAACCAAGACGTATTTCAAAAGGCGGGGATCGTATTGTTATTAAAAAGCGTGAATCTGTATGGAGTTTGAAGACCAAAAAGCAAGACTGATAAATGAATTGCGCCGCCACGGTATCAGCGAACGCGTGCTTGATGCCATGCGCCGTGTTCCTCGCCACCTTTTCGTCCCTGAAAGAGAACAGAAAAATGCGTATGCCGATTATCCTCTTTCCATCGGATGGGGACAGACCATCTCAGCGCCTCATATGGTAGCGATAATGTGCGACCTGCTTGATATAAGGGACGGCATGACTGTACTTGAGATCGGCGCTGGTTCAGGTTATCACGCTGCGGTTATGGGAGAACTTGCAGGAAGCGGACACGTGTATGCTGTGGAAGTGATAGAAGGTCTTGCTCAGTTTGCCCGTGAGAATCTAAAAAAAGCAGGAATTAATAACGTGACAGTGCTTGTGGAGGACGGTTCGCTCGGGCTTCCCGGTTATGCCCCGTACGACCGCATCAGCGTTGCGTGCGCTGCGCCCGAGATACCTGAGACCCTGACAGAACAGCTCAAGACAGGAGGAAAGCTGGTCATACCTGTAGGTAGAGCTATCCAGGAGCTATATCTTGTAACAAAAGTCAACGGGTTAATAAAAGAAGCAAAAGGGGGCGTTGTTTTCGTGCCCCTTGTTGGAAAAAAAGGCTTTCAGTTTTAGATAGTATGAAGCTCGCCAGACTGGATCTTCTCTACGAGCATGTTCCATTCGTTTTTCTTTAATCTGACAGTATTTGCGCCCTCTCCTATGAGTACGTCATTTCCGACCGTCTCAACAGCAGGGCAGCAGCTTTTTTCACATATATATACTTTCATTTGATTCACCTTATGTTTAACAGATGGTATATGATTTAAAGTTTATTGTAAGGGATAAAAGATTTACCATCAGGTCTTTTTTATGAGACTGCAGGCAATAGCTGTTCCATTTCCAGTTATGCTTCCTGTATTGCAGCCCAGCAATAAGTTCAATATAGAATCGATCTCTTCAGGAGAAACTGGAACTGGCGTAATTACCTGTTCTGGTGTTTCCTGCGGAACAGGCACCTCCTCTTCCTCGATAATTGGTGTGAAGGGCAGTTCAGGCGTTGGGGCGGGCGTTACAGGCACATCTGTGATCTCGAAGCTGGGGGATGCATTCTCAGCACTGGCGGCTTGGTCGCTCTCTGGCGATCTTATCCTTATCTCAGGTTCGCCACTTTTTGCAGTTAACTTTCCGCTCCTTGCGCTCAATTCATAATATTCAGCGGTCGCGGCAGGAAGTTTTACAGGCTGTTCTGAATCTATCCTGAGGCTGTAGCTGAACCTTGCCGCTTTATTTGCTTCAAGAAAATCTTCAAGACCTGTGTCGCCGTTTAGAAGAGTTCCTTCTGCTGGCAGCGAGTCACTGATAGAAACTTTCGTGGGTGTACTGCCCACATTTTCCGCAATCACCGTTACAGTAACAGTATCTCCAGGTCTGATATCAGATACATCTATCTGTTTGGTGAGTGATATCTTCGGACCATGGATAATTATGCTGGGCTGGTTTGACTGGATAGAATAATATTCCCTTCGAGTCTTGAAATCTGCAATTGCAGAGGGCAAGACTGCGCCGTCCTTGTTCGCTTCCAGCGGTTTCACGAGGTAGCGCGAATCCCATTCTCCTTTTGCGGGTACATCAACCATCCAGTGGAGAGAGTTGTTGCTCAAAAGCTTAAAACCGTCCGGCAGGCTATCAGTGATGCTCACGTTCTTAAGCTCGTAATTTGCATTGTTCTTAAACGTGAGCGAAACCATGGCATACTCTTCAAGGTATATCTTGGCATTCACGTTTTTTCTCAGGGTAGGGATCTGCTCAGGTTCAGGCGCAATTAAGATGGTTTTTGTTGACTGGGCAGTGTAGAACATATCCTTGGCATCATAACCTGTCGCATTGGCAAGAATTTCGTAGTTTTTGAGTTCAGTAATGATGGGAGTCCCAAATGTAATGCTTTTCGTTATTGATTCCCCTCTTCTTATTCTTTCATAGGAAAATTTCAAATCCCCTCTTTTCAATGGCAATGAAGTTTTCACATTAAAATTGGCATTAAGCAGATCAGCCGACCCTGAGTTTTTAATAGTTACGGATGTCGTGATCTCTGTATTCACCAATGAAGTGTATTCATTATAACCGGTCTCAACCGATACTTCAAGAGCGGGCGTGCCTCTGGGGCTCATTTCTATTACTGCCCATGGAGCATATGTTTCATAAACCCATTCAGTGCCTTCTTTGGATGGAAGTTGCTTTGCCGTCACTTTCAATTCACCGTCAGGTACGATGTAGTAGTCTCCCTGTATGAGCAGAACTGAGGTGATTAGAATGCCGTTTCTTGATATGTTTACCCCTGCAAATGGCTCAACCGCCTGATCAGGCGTCCCTGAATACATGTTAGATTTTACAGGTGCCGGAAAAGAGATAGCTTTTACAGTATACCCGTTGTATGTGAGTTCCTCCCCGCGCATGAGTTTGCCAGATGTTCCTTCACCCCACTGGAACTGCGTAATATCGTAAGCAAGAGCCGGGCTAATTAACCCTGATATTATCAGGAATGCTATTACAAGTCTGAATGAAACGTCACTTCTCATATAACAAAATCACGTTCGCTATTTATTTCTATCCTATATCATATCTAACAGAGACCTCATACATATAATTTACTATGAATATGTCTGGTTCGATCATGATCTATAATTATATTTACATACTATTTTATATAATTTTTCATTTTGAAACCGTTTCTTTTGATTTTTCACACAATCGTTCGTTATTATACGAATATTAGCTTTATAATATATATGGTTATCCCTCTATGACTATGCAAAGACAAAAAATCCGGAACTATAACCTCAGGAACTATAATTTCCGGGAAATGCCACTCATCCGATACATTAAAATGCTATAAAAACATAGGAGGCGTCTATGACGAAAAAGAAAGAAGGCAGCGGTCTAATGTCCTCTGCGGGTTTGATGAGATACTATGATGCAGAAGAGACTTCTTTACAGATTCATCCAAAAACAGTGGTTATGGTTGCCCTGGTAACAGGACTGGTCATTCTGGGATTGAACGCTTATTATGGAATATGGCCTCTTAAGGCTTAGGGAAATTTCCATCAAGCCCTTAGTTTTTCCATGTGCTGTATCCTTTTCCTGATCAGTTCTTCAGTACCTATATCCCGCCTGCTGTAAAGCCTGCCTTTTAAGGCTGAAAGGCCATTCTGCGCTATTTTTTCAGCATCTTTAATGGTACCTGCGGAACCAAGGACCGCTATGGCTCTTGAACCGGTAGTGAATATTTTACCGTCCTTTTCATATACGCTTGAATAGAAAACACGCGCATCCCCGGCGCTTCCTATCTCCACGACCGAATCCTTTACAGGATCGTCAGGGTAGCCCTCGGGGACCGCATACTTGCATACTGTCGCCTGCTTTTTAAAGGTGACCTTTGTCTTACCAAGATTCCCGTTAACTACAGCCATACACACATCAAGGAAATCATTTTCAAGAATAGGTATCACGTTCATGGCTTCCGGGTCTCCAAAGCGCGCGTTGAACTCGATGAC
>JAYTKX010000030.1:0-8997 GCA_043729865.1 Methanobacteriota archaeon | reverse complement strand
AGGATATTCGAAAAGAGATAAGCGGTCCGATCTACCTTTCGGTGGATATGGACGCCATAGATCCTGCTTATGCCCCTGCTCTTGGTACGCCTGAACCTTATGGAATAACGCCGCACGATGTCAGGGAAGTGATATCATGTCTGGCGCCTCAGATAGTGGGTTTTGACCTTGTCGAGATAGCGCCCGAGTATGACTCCGGCGGGACCGCGGTCATGGGGGCAAAGCTCGTGCGCGATTTTATAGCTGCAAACGCCCGTGCTTTATAGGTTCCCGCGCAATCTTTCCGCATGCAGTATCCTTTTTACAGCGAGCTGGTATGCCGCGCGCCTCATGCTGCTATTCTCTTCAGCGCAAATTCCATATACATCATTGAAAGAAGCTACCATGGTGGACTTTAGCTTCTCCAGCACCTTATCTTCCTCCCAGTAATCGTTGTTCAGGTTCTGGACCCATTCAAAAAAGCTTACCACAACGCCTCCGGCGTTGGCAAGGATGTCGGGAATGACCAGTATTTTTTTATCCTGGAATACCCCGTCCGCCTCTATTGTTGTGGGAGCATTGGCAAGTTCCAGTACAAGCTTTGCCTTTACATCTTTTGCATTATATTCATTGAGCTGCTCAGAGAGCGCGGCAGGGATGAGTATGTCACAGTCAGATACGAGCAGTTCCTCGTTCGTTATGTTCTTGCCGCCCCTGAAATCCATTACACTTCCGGTCTTTTGTTTATGTTCCATCAATCCTGGGATATCAAGACCTTGATTGTTCAATACCCCGCCTTTGGAGTCGCTTGCCGCGGTTATCTTATATCCGGTCTGATGGAGTATGCGCGCCGCGTTCTCACCCACGTTCCCGAATCCCTGTATCGCGATGTCGGATCCTGTCTTATTCATCTTTATCTTTTTCATGGCTTCCTCAAGGACATGGATGCCACCCAGGGATGTGGAATAGCTCCTGGCTTTGCTTCCCCCGAGTTCGATGGGTTTTCCCGTCACGACCCCGGGAACGTGTTCCCCCTTTATCTTCTCGAATTCGTCCAGTATCCATGCCATGATCTTTTCATCAGTGTAAACATCGGGAGCAGGTATGTCTTTGTAGGGTCCTATGTAGTCAGCGATCGCGCGGATGTAACCACGGGTCACCAGTTCAAGTTCTCTCCTGCTGAGTTCCTTCGGATTCACAACGACCCCGCCTTTTGATCCCCCGAACGGTATGTTCACAACTGAACATTTGAGCGCCATAAGGAAAGCAAGGTCCCTCACATCGTCAAGCGTCAGTTCAGGATGGAACCTTATTCCTCCTTTGGTCGGACCTCTTGCATCATTATACTGTACTCTGTGCCCCAGGAACATTTTCGTTTTCCCTGAGTCCATGTGCACGGGAAAATGAACGGTAAATGAACGCCTCGGCATATCCAGAAGGTCAAGTTCTTCTGTCGATAGTTCAAGGTAGATGTACAGGTTCTCAAGCTCACTCATGCATTTTTTACAGAGGTTCCCTTCGTCTAAATGTATTCTTTCATGATGTTTAACTATCATGTTTCATGCTCCACGATGATTATTTGATATACCTTTCGAGTTAATAAGGTTTGCATCTTCGATTTATAACTGTTTATTCCGGCGGAAAAATTATATATACTTTTATTTTCAATTATACTCAATCGCAGATTTTAATTAAGAGGTGAAAATAAATGACACAACAGGTACCACCCGTTCTTCCGCTTGCGCCGGTCGAGCGCATCATCAGAAAGGCGGGAGCAGATAGAGTGAGCGAAGGAGCAGGAATCGAACTTGCAAGGGTTCTTGAGGATTATGGAATTGATGTTTCACGTGAAGCCATAACCCTGGCAAAACATGCAGGCAGGACTACGGTCAAGGATGAGGATATCAGGCTTGCTGTGGCGAGGATAAAGAAAAGTTAGGTTAAAGATCAATTCTTTGCGGTGAGCAGTCTATACCTTAAACCGCGAAGAACGCAAAGTACGCAAAGAAATTAAACTATACCAACATGTAATGTAACGGTCTGCTTTTACCGCAATCCTTATATTACTTTACACCTATTGTAAACTCGATGACCCTTAAGAGATGGATACCGGTATTACTTCTCCTGATCGTAGTGTTTTCTGGATGTCTTGATACTCTTGTCCCCGACTCCGAAAAATTGACGTTAAAAGACCTGAAATTCCATACCAACCTCACGACCGCCCTGGAAGTTTCCAATGCAACGGACGAGCCTTTATTCGTATATTTCCGGTCTGAGACCTGCGGCTGGTGTAAGAAGTTCGAAGAGGAGTCTTTCACGAACGAAAGCATTGTTGGGATACTCTCAGATAACTTTACGATAGTTACGATCGACGTCTATAAACAGAAGAACATTACAAGATTTTATGGGGTACGCGGTACTCCCAATGAACTGTTCCTTTACGCGAACGGCACCGAGATAAAAAGGCTGCCGGGATATGTTGACAACCAGACGTTCCTGAACACCATTAACGAGATAGCACTTTTAACAAGAGGAATGAAAAATGAGACCTGAACGAAAAGCTAAGAATATGAAAGTTACGAAAAAGAAAGGAAACAACACATTGATCATAGCTGCGGCAGCGGTAATCTTACTGGCTGCAATAGCCTATTTAGCATTTAATGGAGGTCCTGCCACGGATAAACAGGACAACGCAATAAAATTCCCTGATTATGTGTATACCGATGCGCTGGCGCTAAAGGCATATACATATGTCACAAAAAATCCCGAAGTACTTGAGCAGATACCCTGCTACTGCGGATGCGGCGGGCACTCAGGGCACAGGTTCCTGCGCGATTGTTTTATCCATGACGACTGGACATACGATGAACACGCCAGGTACTGCGATGTGTGCATCGGGGAAGCTATGAAAGTCCAGAGTTACCTTGCGGAAGGGAAGACCCTTAAGGAAGCCAGGGCATTGATCGACAAGGAATACGGTGCAAAGTATGCTGACGGAAGAACCAGCACGCCGCCCGTAAGTGATAATTACAAGCCTATACTGACTGCGAAACTCGCAAGCGTACCTGCTGCGCCGACACCCGCGATAAACGTCCCGCAAACAGACCTGTCATCCCTTTCCCTGCCTGATAATTTCAAATCCTTAAGCGATGGTTTGAAGTTTATTCCCGATGGGATATCATGGGCATATTTCACCAACATTAAACAGGGGACTGGCATAGAGCAGGGCGCTATGCCAGATGCGAATTTTTACGGGACGCCGATCATAGGGATGTTGAACGTGGAATATTCAAAAAGCTCCTGGGTTGAACTGCATGATATCGGAAAAACCTTAGCCAATGTTCCGTCAAGAGCCGGAAATAACGAAGATCATATCCTGTATACAAGACCATACATTTTTAGCACAAAAGACCGGACAAACAGTGTATTGGCACTCTTTAAAGAGCCAGGCAATGCGACCGCATATAACTCCTATCGATCCATCCTGGATAAGGTGGACGATGAGAACGCAGGATATGCAAAAATAAACACAACAGCGCCATCGTTCGCTAATTTGAGTTATATAGGTCTGATAAAGTCCGGGAACGATGTGAAGGGAGAAATAGCATTCAGCATTAAAGACCGCGCTGCGGTACCACTGTCAACATTCAACGACCTTAAGAATTCAAGCTCAGGCCGCGGCTTCAGGTCATATGATGTCATTATGGAAAACAATACATTAATTATAAGAATGACCTCGAACCTGAATAGCGTTATCTCTGAAGCGACTAAAAATTACGGAATTGATATCTAAGGACACTTATTAATGCCAGCCGTGCCATCAGTATTATGGGTTTTCATCGCAGGACTTGCCACAGTTATAACACCCTGTGTTCTTCCCATACTGCCCGCTGTGCTGTCAGGTTCCGTGGGAAGCAGGCTGCGACCTGTGGCTATCGTTACCGGAATGTCCATAACGTTTACGCTGATGGGCATTCTCATTAATGCCGTAGCCTCTTTTGGTTATTTCGCCGAGTACATGCGCTGGTTCTCGATATTTTTTATAATAGCGATGGGGGCGATCCTTTTTGACGATGATGTGAACCAGGCATATGTGAATATTTCAAGTTCTGCTGTGAACTCTGTGAAGGAACGGGTATCATTCATCGGTAAACTTGCTTCGAAAGCCCCCAGCGGAGGACTTCTCGGAGGTCTTTTCCTTGGTATGTCGCTTGGCATTCTGTGGATACCCTGCGTTGGACCCATCCTCGGAGCAGTGTTCGCATTTGTTCAGGTGAGTTCCGGAGGCGCAGACCTGTTATATGCGACCCTTCTTCTTGTGGTATATTCGATAGGCGTTGGCATCCCCATGCTCATAATAGCATATTCCGGGAAGAGCATCTCAGGAAATGTTAAATGGTTCGTGCAGAGGGGGCATTTCTTTAAGAGGCTTTCAGGACTGATTCTTATGATAGTCGGGCTGATGATGCTTTTCGGAATAGACAGGATCATCCAGGCAAAGCTTTTGCCTTATTTCCCGGTGTATTTCTGAGGTTAAATGAATAAAAATGACATGGAGAATGGAAACAGCGAAAAACCCGACCTGCTGGACGTCTATTTCTTCAATAACCTTTTCAGGAACCGGTTTTTCAAGCCTGCGGTAAATCTCATATTTTTTATAGTCCTGCTCATTATACTTTACTTCGGTCTTGCAAGCAAACCCGACCTGCGCTTCCACGGCGGGATCCCCTTTGCCACGACCATGATATGGGATCTCTGGCATCCTATCCTTGCTTTTACGATCATCCTGGTGGGGAGGCTGTGGTGCTTTGCATGCCCCATAGGCGCTGTGGGCGATTGGACGCAGTCCGCATTCAGCCTTAAAAAGAAATATCCTGAAAAATACCGCAACCTCTGGATAGCTGTAATACTATTCCTGCTTATATTCGCTGCTGAGCGCCACTTTTTCATGTTCACGCGAAATCCCCCGAACACGGCATTGCTGCTGATATTCTTCACGGGGCTGGCTGTTGTGATGGGAGCGATATTTGAAAAAAGGGCTTTCTGCAGGTACATCTGTCCCATCGGTCTTGTGCTCGGTGTGTTCTCAATGCTCTCGATAATTGAGCTTAGATGCAAGTCAAAGAAGACATGCTCTGACCATGATATTAAAGAATGCGTCATCGGCACTGAGGCGGGGAAAGCTTGTCCTGTGGGCGAATTCCCCCAGACGATGGAACGCAACAACCAATGCATCATGTGCATGGAGTGCGTGAAGTCCTGTTCAAAGGACAATATCAGGATAAGCCCGAGGCTTCCGGGAGCAGACATGATCAGGTCAAGAAAAACTCATATGGATGAGGCTTATCTTGTCCACGGAATAATTATCATATTCCTGTTTGTCATGGGAATGGAACGCTTCGAGTTCAGGAATATTATCATCAATTTTGTCAGGTGGACCGCGCCGTTCGATTATATAGCCAACTTCACTTTTTTCGCGAGCTACTACAGGAACATGTGGGCTATAATCATATTTACGCTGATAACGCTTGGAGCTGCAGGGCTTATGTATCTATCAACAAAGGTCTTTGCAGGCGGCAACTCAAGGCAGAAGTTCATCGACCTGTCCTATGCTTTCATTCCCCTGAGTTTATCCGTTTACCTGGCTGAGAATACTTTCAGGTTCCTGAAAGGAATGTTCCTGATAACAGGCACTATAGGAGGATTTTTCGGTGAAGTGTGGGAATTCGCGGTAAATTTCCAGACGATAAATAACATTCAGATATTCCTGCTTCTTGCGGGTTTTATTTTCACGTTATGGGCAGGCTATCTTATAAGTAAAAGAGTGTCGAACAGTGAAAAAGAACTGCGGCAGAGCATGCTTGCGACAGGTGTAACCGCCATTGTATACCTGTTCATAGGAGTTAAGATACTCACGCTTGCGATAATATGAATTTGCATATCTCAAAAAGTATATACATGAAACTGACTAAAAAACCAGAAATAAATCATATAACCTTATATAGGCAAAACCATTTAGGAACATACATATGAGAACCAAGAAACTGACCACAATATTCGTGCTGATAATGATCCTTGCCATTGCGATCGGTACATACAACATCTCCCTTAAGGACTTCAGGCTGAGCGATGGGAACTACACATATATCTCAAACCTCACATGGTACCGATCTGCTTCAGGTCTTGAGAAAGGCTTCCAGGATGCTTCGCAGGAAAATAAACCTATTGTGATGTATTTCTGGGCAATATGGTGCCAGTACTGCGCAAAATTCCAGTCAGATACTCTCGGAAACCCCCAGATAAATAAGATACTTGAAAATGATTTTGTACTCGTAGCAATGGATCTTGATGTGGACAGGGACGTGTCGAGCAAATACGGCGTGAGCTACCCACCGTATGTGATTTTCCTCGATAGTAAGGGGAATGTGTTAGACAGGATCGCAGGTGCGGTGGACGCAGGGACATTCCTTCCTATTGTTACTCGGGTAAGAGACCAGGTCAGGAGCAATTAATATGATCACTTTTGGAAACGCAATACTTTATGTCACCATTGTGGTAAGCGCGATCGCGCTTCTTGGATTGTTGTTGAAGGAATTTAAAAGGGGCGAGATTCTTACAAAGTTCGTTACGCCCGCGATACTTCTGTCGGCTGGGCTTTTCACGTTCGCCTACCTCCTCCTCACCTATTACTTCGCGGTGAGCGACTTCACATACGAGTACGTATGGCAGTACTCAAGCACCGATCTGCCCATGGTATACAAGTTATCAGGTACATGGGCAGGTCAGCCTGGAACATACCTCCTGTGGGTATGGATCATATTCATCTCTGCAGCATGGCTTGCAGTAACCACAAAACATTCAACCCCGCTTGCAAGAAGGACACAGATAATAACGCTAGTCATAGGGATTTATTTCATAGTGCTCACACTTATCCAGACCCCTTTTAGATCCATATACGAGTTGCCTAACGTTGCTGAAATGATCGCCAGGGGCGATCTACCTGTCAACTTTGTCCCGGCAGATGGCAACGGGCTGAACGCGCTGCTGGTTAATTTCTGGATGATAGTGCATCCGCCTCTTATGTTCATAGGCTATGCAACCATGACAATACCATTTGCTGCTGCCATCGTTTACCTTCTCACAAAAGAAGATGGATGGGAAGAGCTTGGCAGGCAGTGGGCTCGCTTTACCTGGCTGTTCCTGGGAATGGGCATAGCAGTAGGCGGAGTCTGGGCATATGTTGTACTTGGCTGGGGCGGATTCTGGGCATGGGACCCTGTGGAAACTGCTTCCTTTATACCGTGGCTCACGCTCACAGGTTACCTTCATGCTGCAGCGCTTCACAGGAAAAACAAGAACACCTTTGCGATAGCTGCACCCATGCTTTCGGCGGTTTCTTTCATCCTTGTCATTTATGCAGCCATAGCGGTGCGAAGCGGTATTTTCAACTCTGTGCATGCCTTTGGAGAGGCGTCCACGGGAACACTGCTGCTATTTTTTATAGGTGTGACCACGCTCGTATCTCTTGCTCTTGGGATAAAGCGGTACTTTGAAGAAACAGAAAATGCGGAAGAAGACATGGGTTTCTGGACTAAGACAAATATATTCTATGTCACGCTGCTCACGTTTGTTGTCCTGGCATTTGTGTCCTTCTGGGGAATAACATACCCGGTATTTATCCAGATCACGCAGGGTCTGAAGGTGAACGTGGCGTCAGATACCAAGAACTTCTTCAATGCATGGAGCTATCCATTTACGCTGATACTGCTCCTTGCTCTCGGGTTCTGCCTGAACTATAAGGAATCAGCAAAGGAAAAACAGAAGAAGACGCTATTCATAGTGACGGCGCTTACAATATTGACAATGCTGCCGCGCACTGATAATTTCTACGTGCTCGACCACAACAGCCCATTCTGGACAAGGGAACCAGGAATATACAAACTCATTGGCAGCATCTCAGTACTATCCATCTTCCCTCCTTTGATCTACGCCGCTGCTTCTGTGATCGAGTATCTCGATGTTTACATGCGCTCCACCAACCTTCGGGTGAAGATCAAGGGCATTGGTATGACAATGATACATATCGCTGTTGTACTGATAATAATTGGCTCTGTGGTCAGTTCTATAAGGACAACAAGCATTGAAGGGATCAATATACCGATAGGAGCACAGGGACAGCTCCTTGATGTGGGCCATGGTTATGGAATACGGGTCATTGAGCTGTCATCTCGCAGCCTGACAGATAGCAGTTCCGCAGGAGGAACAAAGATATTAGACGTAATTTCCAATCCGGCAGGATTTTCCGGCGAAAATATCCAGCTAAAAGGAAAGGTAATTGAGGTTATAAAAACTCAGACTGATACACCCCCGATCACTTATACCGCATATTTCAAACTTGATGACGGAACTGGCAGCATATGGGTCGCAACACAGGCCGCTGAACCCATATCCATTTCTGAAGGAAGCACACTATCTGTAAAGGGTTTCCTGATGGCGCAGTTCACGAGTTCTTCCATCAATAGAACATTTGACCTCGTATTATTCTCGCGTCCTGACGAAGTCAGCGAAGCTGCGGGGGCGGGCTCAGGTAATTACAACATCCAGAGCGTCAAACTCGAGGTCTACCAGGGGAACAACAAGATCGGAAGCGGCACTGCAGAATATCTTCAGGGCAAAGGCGGAAGCAGCGGGACATTCCCGATGGTCAGTCCCTCATTGGGTCTTCTTGCAGGTGACGTATATGTCATATTCCAGGGAACAGGCAGCGGCGCTATCCCCCTGACGCTTAAAATAATCCCTGCGGTTAACCTTGCATGGATAGGGATCATACTATTTGCGATCGGGATAATCCTGATAATGCTTGTGAAACCAAAAGCTAAAGGCGGTTAGTTGCTGGATTATGAGTATTTGGAGAGGATGAGCGTACTATTAACACTTTCGGTCAATACTATCTTCACGGCGCTGGGGTTGCGACCCCAGACCCCGGTGAGGCGCCGCCTATGGCGGGGTTCAAAATAA
>JAYTKX010000029.1:0-32715 GCA_043729865.1 Methanobacteriota archaeon | reverse complement strand
AGCTTGAGAAAGTGGTCAAACGCAAACAGAAAGAAGAAGAGTAGAAATGAAGTATCGATGCTGGCTGTTTTGATGATGTGTCATCATTACAACCGCACTCTTCCCAATACAATAAATTCTATCCTGTCGCTTACAACCGCATATATCATTTCTTTTTTTACGCTGTTGGCAAGCCGCACTGCACGGGAAACCTGCTGGAGTGAAAAAATGTGGTCATGCGAAATAGCATGAACAAGATAATCTGAATGCGATTTGGAATCAAAGCTTTTATAGACACGAAAGTGCGTCCCGAACTTGAATCCGGTCTTCGGTACAAGACCTGAGTTTCGCAGTTTTTCATAAACTTTGTATTTTAACATGAAATCCGATTCGATCCTTGTCGCAATATTAGAAAATTCCACGAAATCCAGCTTTTCATGGTCCCGCTTTTCGATCTCCATGACCCCGCTGTTCATAAGATAACAGGATTCTACGAGCGATAGCTGTAGATGACCTTCATCTATGGGTTTACCGAAAAAACCCTCATTATGAAGCATATTTGATGCTTCGGGCTCCCAGACCATACACCTGTCTTCAATAAGGGTGACAACCGAATGCAACGGTTTCGGTTTTTGAACAGAGCTGCCTGAAGGTATGAGCTTTCTGACTTCATAGTGGGTAATATCGCTTTCTTCATCCACTATTGCAAGGATAAGACGCTTCTTTTTATTATCCGAATTGTCAAGATGCTTTTTCAGAACAGGCAGTTGAAGCGGGATCCTCTCAGAAGTCACGAACACCAGAAATTCAGCAGGTCCCTTTCCAGGATGTCCGCCGCGGGGATATACCCTGAAACCTATATCTGAAGGCTGGATATAATATCCGCGCTCCCTGAGGTCTTTATAAACGATATAGAAAAGCTCAAAATTCTTGATAATGTTTGATGCCCTGATAAAGAACCGTTCAAAATCAAGCTCTTCTCCAGCACATTTAACTGTGATCTTTTTTAAATAAATGAGATAGGCGCTCTCAATAAGAGAAAGCTCAAGTGTTTCACCCTTCGGGCGGCCATAAAAACTTGTGCCATGTAATTCCTCGATCCCCTGCTTCCCTGTGATCACGACATTTCCCGTCAATTCACCTGATAAAGTCATATTATCCTCTTCAAATATCCTCAAATCCCATCTGCCCGCCAATGGAAAGTTCATATCTCTCTATCGCGCCCGGGTTGGTTTCAATTATATATTTTATGTTCTTCATTCCTTTATGCCCGATCCACGGCTTAAGATGTGCCATTCCAACAATCGTTTTTTCCTCATTTAAAAAGATAACGTCTATGGGAAAGCGCATGAAGAGCATGTGTATGCCTATTGATGCAGGTTTTTTCATCACGAATATCATGGCGTAATCAGCCGGTATACGGGAGCGGAACATCAAACCTGACATCTGGTTCGTCAGTGTCCTGCATATTTCGATATTTTTCGCTATCTCTAAACTATTATATTTTAATATCTGAAGCATCAAGAAGCTATATAATACTCTTGAGTAATATAAGATTGGAGGATTAACCTAACAAATGAGTTCAGAAATGTGCACCGTATGTGGATTGCCTAAAGAGCTTTGCATTTGCGAAGAAGTGGCAAAGGAACAGCAGCGAATCGTGATCAAAGTGGATACGAGAAAATACAAGAAAGAAGTCACCGTGATCGAGGGTCTAAACCCGGGTGAGATCAACCTGCAGGAACTGACGAGTTACCTGAAGTCAAAATTCGCATGCGGTGGAACGATAAAAGATAATGTTATCGAACTTCAGGGAAACCATAAGAGCAGGATGAAGGATGTTCTTATCAAGAAGGGTTTCACGCCTGAACAGATCAAAATGTGAACGTTTCTTTTGAAAAAAATAGCAGAAAGGAAGTGAAAACCACTTCCTTTTAAAAAAAATTACTGGGGTTTCTCCAGCAATTTAGTCTTGGTCAGCAGTCTTCCATCTTTTGCATGGGGTTTCCTGAGGACCGAATCGTTCGCCTTCTCCATTTCACGCGCCTCATCCGCAAGTCGAGCTGCCGCGCGCATAGCTTCATGTCCAGCCGCCGCTGTGATTGCAACCTGGTCAACCTCTTTTAGCACGAAGCATGCCGGGAAGTCGATCTCTGCAACCTTTGTCGCGATGTGAAGTGCTGCAAGAGCCTTTGCTTTTGCATAAGGATTAGCGAATCCAGCGCTCTCAACGCATTTCTCTGGCTTTCCAAGGATCTTGGGAAGTACAAGGGGTTTTGTGCCCGCAGCGACCTGGTCTATGACCTTATCTATCTCGGTCTGTACCAGCCTTATTGCGCCGCATACTGCCAATACCTTTAATGCATCGGTATTGAAGGTTGACATCTCAACGCTGTCAAGGAATTCTCTCTTGGCTCCGATAAGAGGATCAACCGGTAAGATAATATATCCAAAGCCTGCCTGTTCCAATTTTTCCCTTTCCTCTTTCTTTGTGGGACCGTCGGATACCACGATCGATGGCGTGTCCTTCCAGGCATCGCGCATCGCTGTTGGTCCCGGAGCGCTTGAGTTGGGGCTTATCATGACCACGAAGTCAGGCTTCCACAATTTGAACGATACCGTTTCCGCAGCTTCGTCCTTTCCCATCTTTGCGCCTGTCCCGAACACGCGCACTGCAATTCCCTCTCTTGCTGCAATCTCATCAAGTAAAAGGTCTATTACCTGTGAGGTTCCCAGATTTCCTAGTTTTATAAAACCTACTTTCACGACCATATTTTGATCACATCGTGAGAATCGCTTGAATTGGTTATAAGGTTTTTGAAATTGTTCTGGCGTTTGAAAAGTTGTATAACCAATGAACTCAAATTTAAATATAGTAACAACACAAAAGAAGTATAAATATATGAATACAATTTCCAGGTGATAAAATGCCAACAATGACATTAGCTATACCGAATGACCTGTACGATATAATGAAATCGCACAAAGAAATAAAATGGAATGAAATCGCTTTCAAGGCAATGTTCGGATATGCAATAAAGCTAAAATCGCTGGAAAAAATCGTGGAAAAAAGTGAATTCACAGAAAATGATGCAATGCAAATGGATAAAAAAATTAAGAAGTCACTTAGAAAACATTATGAAAAAGAGGTTTCATAATGAGGCTGGTGCTGGATGCAAACAGATTTGTCGTGTAAAAAGATTGGATAAATTTAAATAAAATGATTAAACGAATAGTTATACTTAGCATTTTGCTATTTTTTATAAATTCAGCACATGCCATAGAAATAATAGTGATACCCGATTATGATGATGGGATTGCAAGAGATGGGGGCTTTGACAAAGGTAGGTATGAAAGTGCTATAGAATCCTATAAGAATTCGATACAAGAAAATCCTGATAATTTTACAGCTTGGAACAATTTAGGGTATGCATTGTGGAAGGGTAGACCTAATAACAATTTAAATGAATCATTAGATGCTTTCGATAAAGCAATCAGTATAGATAGGAACCGGTCGTCTCCTCATCGTGGAAAAGCATGGATATTATTTCAACAAAAAATATATACAGAAGCAATGGATGAAATAGACAAAGCTTTATCAATCGATAAGTATTATTTTCAGGCAATATATATAAAAGGAACTATTTTATATAATAAAGGAAAAATTGATGATGCGAATAATCAATATAAGCAGGTAATTGAAATAACTAATTTAGTGATAGATAAATATCCAAAATATCTATCTGCTTTTGATTTCAAGGCAGATGCTTTAATTTCTCTAAATCGTTCTGATGAAGCATTAACTACTATAAATAAAGCAATAGAACTTGAACCAAATGATGCTTCGATATGGCGAAGAAAAGGCATGGTTTTGTTTAACGCAAATCGTTACGATGAAGCATTAATTGCTACAGACAAAGCCCTTGAACTCGAGCAAAACGACGCTCTTATTTGGCTACAAAAATTCCAGATTTTGAATGAACTTAATCGTTATGATGAGGCATTAATTGCAATTAAAAAAGCACTAGTTCTTGACCCAAATGATGCTACCGTTTTGAATCTAATAGGATTAAATTTGTATAGGCTTAATCGTTATGATGAAGCATTAATTGCAATTAACAAATCGTTAGAGCTTGATTCAAAAAAAGAAAGTTCGTGGTTAATCAAAGGTTGGATTTTGTTTAGTCTTGAGCATTATAACGAGGCATTAACTGCTGCAAATAGGGCAATAGAACTTGATCCAAATGACGCGTTATTTTGGAACACTAAAGGAAAGCTTTTGTTTAAACTTGAACGATACGCTGAAGCATTGACTGCCATAAACAAAGCTCTGGAGCTTAAATCTAAAGATGCAAATTCTTGGTATATTAAAGGGGGGATTTTGGATAACCTTGGGCGTTACGAGGAGGCATTAACAGCTACAAACAAAGCATTGGAGCTTGACCCAAATGATGCAGATGCTAAGAATCTTAAAAATCTCCTTACTTCAAAATTGAAAACAACAGATTCTACAAACAGTGCATTTTATAATATCATTGTGATCCTGGGGATTGTGGGGGCATTACTTGCAGGTCGCTATCTCTTGAAATCTAAGAGTGAGCGCGATAAATCAGTCTCCTCTGCACCGACAAAAATTGGGGAGCTTAAAACCAATCTTCGTGTACCCACAATATCTGCTCTGGAACCTGAAATCAAAGCAACTAAAACTATATATGATCTTCAAGTTTTTCGTGGTTATTCTGTTCTACCAAACAACGATATAAAATTTGGGATACGATTGACTAACAATACAAATTTCGTGATTACCGATGTAAATGTCATTCTGGATTATACAATAAATCTCTTTTCAATGAAAGACTCAGAAATCCAGCACCTCGGCAATACCCCCCCAAACAGCGCCCGCACAGCAACCTATCTCCTCAAACCCCTCGGCTGCATCCATAACGAGCAGATCAACGCCCTCATCACTTACAAAGACCACACAGGAAAAAAGCAAACCCTCCACATGCGCCCCAAGGAAGTGCACTGCGTCTGCCCTTTCCTCAAAGAAAAAACCATGAGCGAGGGTGAGTACAGCCGCCTTGCCAAGAGCAGCGAGTTCGTGCAGGAGGGCATCTCCTTCAAAGGCATAAGTATTGATGATCTGGCTAAATTCATAGGAGAGACATGCAGGCATATGCTGTACAGGGTGAGAGAATATGATGTTGAGGGGAAGAAAGTGATATATCTTTCAGGCGAATCACTCGGAGAAAAGGCATAGGTATCATTGAAAATACGCAGGTGATTAATATCATTGATTCTGTGGTGCAGAGAACGAGTTTTGAGATGGGAGAAAGCGGCAGTGTGCGTATGAATATAAAGGATAGCGTTGTGCAGCTTTCAAATCTCAAAGATAAAGAAGAAAAGTGAAAGAAACATCAGAAAATGAGGCGATAACATTAACATACGATTTTTAGGAGGGGCAGGAGAAGTAGGGAGGTCTGCTTTTATAATAAATGAAGAGCTTCTTCTCGATTATGGCATAAAGCCAACTGACCCGCCGGGTT
This sequence comes from Methanobacteriota archaeon, assembly GCA_043729865.1. GTDB lineage: Archaea > Halobacteriota > Methanosarcinia > Methanosarcinales > Methanoperedenaceae > Methanoperedens. Next base: position 27,190 of record JAYTKX010000029.1, on the reverse strand, counting down.
ATCCCAGGAACGGGCTTCGTCCAAAGACACTGATAATCTCCCACGGTCACCTTGACCACTGCGGGCTTGTTCCCAATCTAATGGACCTTGAACCAGAAATATATTCAACCAGTATTACTGCCAGGCTGTCCGGTCTGCTTGCAAGGGACACGCTTAAAATTTCCGAGAAAAGGGGGCACAACATACCATATTATAACGAAGAGATCCAGGATTTTGAAAGAATGGCAAGGCATGTGAATTACAGGGAGGAGTTTGAGACATCCGGCTACAATGTATGTTTCTATGATGCCGGTCATATTCCAGGTTCATCTTCCGTTTATCTGGAAAAAGATAAGCAGAGCCTCTTCTACACAGGGGATATAAACACGATACAGACTGAACTCTTAAATGGAGCGGACACAAAATATCCAGAAAGCGATATTCTTCTTACGGAGAGTACATATTTCGGAAGAGACCATACACCCAGAGCCATCCTTGAGGAGCATTTTATCGAATCCATAAAAGAGACCGTAGAATGCGGCGGAAAAGCGATAATACCAGCTTTTAGCATAGGAAGGACGCAGGAGATAATGCTTATCCTGAAAAAGCATGGGCTTCATGCATATGTTGACGGTATGGGCGTGGATGTGTTCAACATCATGAAAAGAGAGCCGGAATACGTGAGGGACATAGGCAAGTTAAAGAATGTGTTCACATCATCCAATATCGTAGAGCCCGAACAGCGCAGGGATCTGATCCGGGAACCCTGCATTATCGTAACAAGCGCGGGCATGCTCAACGGCGGTCCGGCGCTGTATTATATTAACGAGATATATGACGACCCGAAGTCGAAGATACACCTGACAGGTTACCAGGCAGAGGACACGAACGGGCGAAAAGCGATGGAGAGCGGATATATTGAAGACCGCAGCGAAATAATACACCTGAACTGCAGGCTCGAACTATATGATTTCTCAGCGCACTGCGGGGACGCACAGTTAAAAGAATTAGTAAAAAAATTCTGCGATAACGGCACAGAAACAGTTTTACCTGTTCATGGGGATAATACGCAGGGCTTTGCAGACTGGATAAAAGAAGAAATAGGCGTAAGATCAATAGCCCCGGTAATTGGGGAGACAATATATATCTGAATTATGCGAACAGTAATATTAAGACTCGGGCACCGCGTCCAGAGAGACCAGCGGATAACAACGCATGTGGGACTTACAGCCCGCGCTCTGGGGGCAGATGGTATGCTTCTTGATTCTGACGACAGCGGCATCGAAAAAAGCATCAGCGAAGTAACGCAAAGGTGGGGAGGGTCATTCTATGTTAAGAGGATCACGAACTGGAAGAACGAGATAAAAAAATGGAAAGGATCAGGCGGCAAAGTGCTGCATCTCACCATGTACGGCGTCAATCTGCCGGATGTTATCAATGATATTGTTACTGAAAATCTTTTGATCGTCGTGGGCGCAGAAAAAGTCCCGCCGGAACTCTACGGGCTCGCCGACTGGAATGTTGGTGTGGGGAACCAGCCGCACTCCGAGGTCGCATCCCTTGCAATAGTTCTTGACAGGCTTGCGGCATCTTCAGGCACTGACCCCCTGAAAACGCAGTTTAGCGGCGGTGAGGTTGAGATAGTCCCGAAAAGCAGGGGAAAAGAGGTCAGGGAAATATGAAGATCCTGGTGATAGGCAACAGCACCCGGAGCATAGTCTGTTCGGCAAAAAGGGCGGGATACACGGTATATTCATTCGATAATTTCTGCGATGTGGATTTGCGTTACTGCGCCGATTCTGCCTTCCTTCTTAAAAATACGTCTGAGGAAAAGATATACGAACTTACCCGAACATTTGGGGAAATGGACGGAGTGATACTGGGCCCTGGTTTTGAGAAACTTAAGTTTAAGAACATTCTGGGGAACATGACCGATGTGGCAGAAAAGGTCAATGATAAATTGAAGCTTTCAAAGAAGCTCCGCTCTCTTGGCATACCTCATCCTGAAACCGAACCGCTTTCTAAAGCGTCAGGACTCAAGTTTCCCCTGATGATAAAACCAAGATGCGGTTCAGGCGGCATGATGAACTCTGTTGTGAGGGGTGATGATGAACTTGCATCTATCCAGGAAAGAAGCGAAACCAGCGGGTTCATAGCCCAGGAATTTGTGGAAGGTATCCCTTGCAGCACATCGCTGATAGGGACAGGAGATGATGCCCGTGTGATAGCCTTGAACGAGCAATTGATAGGGGTCCCCTGCCTGACAAGGCTGCATTTTGCCTACTGCGGGAACGTCACGCCATTTGTCACTGATAGAAAAAGCGAGATGATAGAATATTCCCAGCAGATAGCGCTTGAGTTCGGTCTTATGGGCTCAAACGGCGTTGATCTCATCCAGACAGAAAAAGGTATGACTGTCATCGAAGTCAATCCACGTTTCCAGGGAAGCCTGGATACCATAGAGCTTTCATGCGGGATGAATATCTTTGACGCGCATGTAAGATCGTTTTCCGGCGAACTTCCTGAACCCATGAGGCATAAGTGTTTTGCTGCCAGGAACATCCTTTATGCTCGTAAAACTACTGTTGTCAACGAGCTATTATATGAAAGGCTTATCAAGTGCATGAAGATGGAACGAGCTGCGGATATCCCGGAAAAGGGATGGATCGTAAGAGAAGATGAACCGATCACCACTCTTCTTGAAACCGGTAGGACACGGGAAATAGTATTAAATAAAGTTGAACGATCAACGCAAGATATTATAAGGATGACGGAAGTTTAATGTCATATTAAAGCTAATTTAGATAGGTGATGTTTTTTGGCTAATTTAGATGATCCTGTTATCAAAGGATATTTCATAAATCTTATCGGAGAGGAAGGTTTCAAGGTAGTTGAAAAAATGCCTGAAACTGAGGTAACTGATGAAAAGATCGCAGAGGCTACCGGTGTCCTGTTGAATATAGTACGCAGGACGCTGTTCATATTATACGAGAACAGGCTTGCTGTTTACCGGAGGGTCAGGGACACGGACAGCGGCTGGCTTACGTACCTCTGGAAGCTTGACCTTAGCAATATGGACAGCCAGCTTGTGCTTGAATCAAAGAAGATCTTAAAGAACCTCAAATCAAAACTTGAATTCGAGGACGGCAAGGTGTTCTATACCTGCAAGGCGCAGTGCGGCCGTTTCCTGTTTGAGACAGCGTCGGATCTCTTGTTCATCTGCCCGGTATGCGGTGAGGATCTGGAATACCAGGATAACGAATCTGTGGTAAAGGCGCTGAAACAGAGGATCAATAAAATAGAAGAACTGACTTCGATCGCAATAGCTTGAATGAAATAGAAGCGATAGAACTGCTCGCAAACACAGGATGCTCATCTGGAGTTATTGAGCATTGCAGGGCTGTGGCTGCATATGCGAGAGAAATTGCAGAGGATATAAGGAGTTGTGCTCTGAAAAGAGGGGAGCATGTCGATATCGATATTGAGATAGTGTATCTCGGTGGGCTGCTTCATGATATCGGCAGGTCAAGAACGCATGGAATATTCCATGCAGTTGAAGGCGCCAGGATAGCGCTTGAGAACGGGCTCGATGAAAAACTCGTCAATATTATAGAACGGCATATTGGCGCAGGGATCCCCAGGGAGGAAGCTGCAGATCTCGGTCTTCCGGTTAAAGATTATATGCCTCTAACGCTTGAAGAAAAGATAGTCGCGCATGCTGATAATCTTGTGTCGGGCGCAAGAGTGGTAAGTCTTGATGAACTTGTCGCTGGATTGAGAAATAGAGACCTTGATGAAAAAATAATCCAGCGCATTATCGAATTGAACGACGAAATCTGCTCCTTGATATGTTAACCGATGGCTACATTTCTACTCAATGCGCTTTTGATCATTTCAACATATTCGTCTTTTAATGAGTACACAGTGGGTGTCTTATAGGACTCCTTGAAGACATGCAGAATTCCAAGTTTTGAATGGATATATCCAAGGGTCGAAGCTACCGCGCTGTAGGATACCCTGAATTTCTTATTGAGTTCCTTAAATAACAGGTCCACTGTAACTTTTTTTAGTTTAAGCAACAAGTTCAATACAAGTTTCCTTATTCCATCTATGTCCAGCTCGAGGTAGACCTCAATGCGCCTCTTTATTCTAATCTTAAGTGGCTCCATCGTATCACCTTATATGAAACATTCTTTCATTATATATATACCTTTCTGATTTATAATTAGTCTATCAATAATATGATTGTTTTCGCAATTGCATTATGATTTTACAAACTATTTATATATTCCCAAAACGTAAAGGGAAAAAGGAGAATATCCATGATCGAGATTACAGATGCTGCGGTGTCAGAATTAAAGCAACTGCTTGAAGAGCAAAATAAGAAAGACCACGGATTGCGGATTTTCGCAGCCGGGCTTGGCTGCAGGGGAGTGCAGTATGGTCTCTCGCTTGAAAAATCCCCGGGAAAAGAGGACGATGTCCTTGAAAATAACGGAATAAAGATAATCTTCAGCAAAGACCTTCATGAAGATATCGAAGAATTAAAGATCGATTTTATTGATAATGATCACGGAAAGGGTTTTATCATCAATAATCCCGGTATGGAATGCGGTCCCGGTTGTGGAAGCTGCGGGTGATATAAATGTTCCCAGGTCTAGGTAAGGGTATAAATCCCAGAAAGATGGCATCGATGATGAAGCAGATGGGGATTGATATCAATGAAGTGGAGAATGTGGAGGAAGTGATTATCCGCACGCCAGAAAAGGACATAATATTTAAAGACGCCGAAGTCTCGATCATGGATGCAAGGGGCATTAAGACCTACCAGGTGGTGGGAACGCCTCATGAAGTGCCGCGCGAGATGAAAATCCCTGAAGATGACGTCAAACTCGTAATGGAGCAGACAAAATCAAACGAAGCTGATGCCAGGCGTGCGCTTATAGAAACTAAAGGGGACATAGCGGCGGCGATCCTGAAACTCACTAAAACTTGATTTTTTTCCATACAATGACAATAGCAGGCAAAAAAATCGGATTTATAGGCACAGGAAAGATGGGAGAAGCCCTTATTAAAGGCATTCTACATGCGAAACTGGTCACACCGGATAAAGTTTATGCAAGCGACGCTGATACAGCTAAATTGAAATCACTTGAGAAGTCCTATAAAATCAACACTTGCAGCGATAACTGCGGGGTTGTGCAGAATTCGGACATAATTATCTTCGCGGTAAAACCCCAGATAGTCCCGAAGGTTCTTGAGGAAATTAAGGGTTCAATAAAGAAACATATGGTTATATCGATAGCAGCAGGCGTTCCAATCGAGACTTATGAAAATGCCCTTCCAAAAGGAACAAAAGTAGTGAGAGTGATGCCCAACATAGCCGCAACCGTGCTTGAAGCGGCGTCAGCCGTGTGTTCAGGAAGCGCTGTTACTTTAGAGGATGAAGCAGTAGCGATAGGGATCTTTAATTCCATCGGGAGGACAGTAATACTGCCAGAACATCTCCTTGATGCTGTCACAGGGTTATCAGGAAGCGGTCCTGCATACATTTTCCTGATAATCGAGGCGCTGGCTGACGGGGGTGTATTTGAAGGGCTTGACAGGAAGACAGCAAGGACTCTGGCAGCCCAGACCGTCCTGGGAGCCGCAAAAATGGTGCTTGAAGACGGAGTGCATACAGGGGAACTGCGGGATATGGTCACCTCGCCAGGCGGGACGACCATACGCGGCATCAGGGTTCTTGAGGACCACGGCGTCCGTATAGCCATGATGGATGCAGTGATCGAAGCCAGCGAACGGTCAAAGGAACTGGGCAAAAAGAAATGATCTGTGCCTAATATGAATATACTTTCCAGGATCGAGAGAAAAGCAAGAGCTAACCATGCAAGGATCGGACTTGGCATAGGAAAAGTTTCAGAAAAGCTTATCAAGAGCGCAGAGGATGCGCGAGAGTACGCGCAAGTTGTGCTAGTGGGCGATGAAGAACAGATACGTTCAACAGGTACTGAACTTGAGATCATTCATTCATCCGATCCTTCAAAAAAACTGGTTGAATTGCTTGTTGAAGGAGAGATAGACGGGGCGGTAAGGGGAACTCTGGGCGCCACAAAAACGCTTTCCGCGCTCAAAAGTTCGCTGGGGATGAAGAAATTATACCGGATAGCATTAATGGAAACAGCAGACGGGAAGCCTTTTTTCCTGGCTCCTGTGGGTATAGATGAGGGTAATTCAGTTGAAGATAAGATAGAACTGGTAAAACGGGGGGTGGAGCACCTGAAGCGCCTTGGTATAGAGGCTAATGTCGGTATCCTCTCAGGCGGGAGGTTCGAGGATAAAGGCAGGGATGAAATCGTGGACATGACGCTTGATGAGGCTGAGAGGGTCACGAAAAGATTATCAGATTTTGGGGTTAATGCAACGAATTACTCCATCCTGATAGAAGATGCGATAAAAGAGGCTAATTTCATTATCGCCCCTGATGGTATATCGGGAAATCTCATCTTCAGGACGCTTGTGTTCCTTGGGGGCGGGCATGGGTACGGCGCGGTGGTTCTGATGGATAAAGTATTCGTGGATACATCGCGCGTGAAAGAGGATGCAGCAAGGGCTATCATGCTTGCCAGCGCGCTTGTGGAATAGGATTATTGATAGGTAAAAGTAGTTCTCCTTAAAAAGAACAAGCTTGCCGGTGAGAAGCGCATTGCGGAATTTGAAATACTGCTGGGGGACAGGACGACCACGCTGCACAGGGAGAACGGCTGCATATTCCATGTGGATATCGCAAAAACCTACTTTTCCGGGAAGATGTAAAAAAAGGAACGTCAGAATAATAGGGCTTGATAATAATCCGGCAGCGTGCAGCCTGTTTCGAAAGAACGCGCTGCTGAATGACATTGAAGCTGAGATCGTGCTTGGTGATGCGAATTCCATGGGCGCTCTTTTCAAGAAAGATTTTGACAGGATAGTAATGCCTGCCCCCTATGGGCTGGCATATCGACTATTACAGGGATTGCGGCGACGTGGCGCCAAGGGTGAGCAGGTATGTTTTTGACTTGAAAGAACAGTAATCTATTATAGCGTTATATATAATTATATATTTATGATTTAAGGTGGGAAAGGCGGGTTAAAAAGTAAGACAATATCTGGATGTCTGATAAAAAATGGAATAAAAAGCCAAAGGATCACAAAAGATTGGATCAATGGCTGGCTAAATAAGACGAAAAGCAGAGTAATTACAAGAAGATAGAACAATAAAAAGATGGGATATATTTTAAGAAAATATATATGCACTTTTTTTAAGATCGATGCCATCCTCTCACTTCCCCTTCCTCATCCTCTCCACTTCCTCCTTACCCGGAATCCTGAGCACAAAACACCCGTGGCACGGCTTGACATACGGCATGATGATAAAATCCCCATCTACCGCTATCGGAATCGGAGGCAGCCCTACCAGATAATTATCAAATATCTTAAAACCTGGAGGCACATAAAAGATCTCCTTAAAATTATTCTTTATAAAATCCGCGCACTCCTTAAAACCACTGTTGGGCAGCAGTATCTCATAATTCATTTCGTCAATGCAGCCCATGACTTCACTCCGTCTATCTGCGCCCGAAGGGGCGTGGGATTATGCACCGCCTTTGCAGCGATGATGATCGAACCCGCGCTCGCCTCGATAAGCGGTTCTATCTCCTTCCCGAAGATCAGAGCCACTGTCTTTGCTTTCGAGAGTGATTTCACCGTGGCAAGATACGAAATCCCGCTGTCACTGTGTATGAACACAAAGCACAGGTCCGTTTCCATCTTCTTCTCTGCAAGGGCGCCGATGCACCGGTCAAGGTCCATCACCTTTTTGATATAGTGCTTTTCCGGGTCTGAGTTAAGAAGCAGGCTGATGGCTGCCTTGTTCCCCGCCGCCACCACTTCAAACCCCTCGATGTTCAGTTTATTGGCAATATACAGCGCCGCCGCGGTCTGCACTGGCAGTTCCGGGCAGCCCATCATAAGAAGCGCTTTCATCCTGTATTCCTCTCTTTTGATCTCTTATAATATTCTATGCGCTGATTCAGGACGCATCTGCCTCCTCGTACTCCGCCTATGGGGTTTTTCGGAACGCCCATCGAGTTCATGCACCGCGCCATCACAGCCGCTCCGCGCGCAAGCCCGTCGTCCACAAAAACCACATGGTCCCTCGGAGAATCAAAAAGATCGAGTCTCTTAATAGCGTTCAAAATAAGATATGGTTTGCAGCCTGTTATGGCTGCCCTGCCCGTTAGCCCGATGGAAGTCTTTCCGGTAATAAACTGGTTATCTTTTGCAAGCTTAACCATCCGTTCGACTATCATGGCAGAAACAAGATCAAGTGTAGCGAACATAGTCTTCAGACCGTGTTTAGAATATATCTGTGCGCCAATATCAGTGAGTTCAGGCATAAGGCTTCCGTTCTCGCCAACGTCACACCCAAGGAGTGCCACGCCGATATCCCTTGCAGCAGCCGGGTCGACAGGCACACTGCCGTACCTGTTCCTGTCCATTGGCACAAGCTCTATGGATATTTTTTCATGAATGGCTTTTGCATATTTCTCGATAGTGCCTCCTTTTATCAACCATATCAGGCGCTCCTTGTTGTTCCGGAAAAGGTCAAGCGCCGCCCCGTACCTTCTATCCACAAGCCCGGTTCCTTTTATAACTGCATCGGGAATGGCGCCTGCGTAACCGCACAGGTTGGCGACCGTCCGGGCGTAAGGGACATCGCCGTTCGTGATGCGACCTTTAAGCGTGGTGCCGAAGTCCATGGAAAAGACAGGGTTCCTGTAGTCCATGCCAGCCCATTTTGCGCCTTCCTTGATGCCGGCTGTGGAAAGCTCCCCTTCCATCTCGTTCGCCACGATCTCTACACCGGTAGAACCTGCGGGAGGAAGCACTCCACCCACAGCGCCTGTAAATACGATCTTATCTATAAGAGTATGATCCCTGAATCTTACAGGGACATTATCTATTGACATCGCAGGAACCATCTTTTTTGGCGGGATGCCTGCGAGAAGACAGCCGTCTGCAAGCGCTTTTATGAATTCTCCTACTTCATGCGGGGACGAAAATCCCGCTACAACACCAGTCGACCTCACCGCAAAATCAAGGTCTGTCGTGATATCAAGGTTTACTGCCTCATGCGCTTCAAGGAGTGTATCGCGTACAAGCTCTGCAATGGATTCACGCGTGAGCGAAACTCCGCTCAGTGTCGAGCCGAATATCCTCTCATCTGGTTTGGGCTTCCTTACGTCCCGGGTCATCTTCACGGTCTTGTTCAGTATCCGCGTACGCCCATCCTTCATGTTCGTGGCTGTCAGGATGCACTTGGTGGTGGTATTCCCTACCTCGATTGAAGCCACGATAAAGAACTGGGTGACCTCACCCATCCTGGGATCGCCTTTCAGTTCTGGTGAACGTATAGACTGGCTTTCCGCTATCCTCGGTCTAGGACCGAGTGAGCAGTCCAGTACAAATTTAATGGGATTTGTCATATTTTATCTGGTTTTGATTGATACTGTCAAAACCAGTATTTATGTTCATAGTTTATTCAGCTTCCACTGGATCCTTCGTAGCACTCCGCGCAGCGTCTGCACTTCGCGACCGGTAAGTTCGGCCCGTCCGAGTATCCTTCGTAGCATAAGCTTTGTTTTGTTTTCCTTGTGCTCCTTATATTCTATATCATCGAGTACTTTATCAATATGTTCGTACAGGAGTTCAATATCAGAATGGTCGGCAAGATATGTTGTTCCCCCGGCAATATCGCTCAACTCATACAGCACCACTGAAACAGCATGCGAAAGGTTCATACTTGGATATTCAGGGCTTGTGGGGATATTTACGATAACATCGCACATCTCAAGCTCCTCATTCTGGAGTCCGTGGTCTTCCCTTCCGAAGACAAGAGAGATAACGCCGCCAGCGCCTGTAAGTTTTTCTTTGAGCCTGCGGGGTGTCAGTGCGGGCAGTCTCATGTGTTTGTTATCCGTCTTACCCGGGTTTCCGGTCATACCTATCACGATATTCGAACCCCTGACTGCATCCTTGAGGGAGAATTCGATCCTTGCAGTTTCTATGATGTCATATGCGTGAACAGCCATTACGCGCGCTTTCATGTCAAGCTCACACGGGCTCTGGAGAACGAGCTCGGAAAAGCCGAAGTTCTTCATCACGCGGGCTACTGAGCCCACGTTGCCGCTGTATAATGGTTCAACAAGGATTATGCGAAATGAAAGATGCATATTCTTAAATGAAACTTCACTATTTGATTTCAAGATGATCGGGACGATTATGTTTTTTGAAGTCTTTTAGGTTTCCCTATGTCTGATTTTCGACACATTTCCTAAGGTCAAAAATTTTCACCCGCAACTCTTATATAGTATAGTGTGGTTGTTGGGGAAGCCCGGCAACCAAGTTGCCAGGACATATGTAATGAAAAAAAATCAGGAAATATTCTGGTTTTTTACATTAAAAAAATAATGAACTCGCATATAAAATCGTATGCGAGGGAAAGAGTTATATACGATAAATTACATATGTATGTCTTCCTGCGTGGTAAAACACGAAGGAAAGTTGTGTTGAAAAATACAACAATTCTAGATCACCACCTTATTCATGGTAAATATTTGGCGTCGGCCCAGATAATAGGTAACACCTAAATGTGAAGGGCTGTCTTCCAACCATGATACATTAAATGGAGACCTGAACGAAGGTTCTCGTCTGACGTTGGCGTGACAGTTCGATTAATTCCAATCGAAAGATGGGAATTAACAAGGAACTATTGTACCTTATATAATAGTTCCTCCTAAAATTCCGATAGTCAAAGCTTCGTATACATATACGTGGACTGATTTAAAACTTCAAACGTGTGCAGATATTCAACGAGATATCAAACAATTCTGGTTGATCCTGCCAGAGGTTACTGCTATCGGGGTCCGATTAAGCCATGCGAGTTGAGAGGGGTAAGCCCTCGGCATACTGCTCAGTAACACGCGGACAACCTGCCCTTGGGTCTGGGATAACCCCGGGAAACTGGGACTAATACCGGATAGATCAGAGATACTGGAATGTTTTCTGGTTCAAAACTCCGGTGCCCAAGGATGGGTCTGCGGCCTATCAGGTAGTAGTGGGTGTAACGTACCTACTAGCCAGCGACGGGTAAGGGTTGTGAGAGCAAGATCCCTGAGATGGATTCTGAGACATGAATCCAGGCCCTACGGGGTGCAGCAGGCGCGAAAACTTTACACTGCGGGAAACCGCGATAAGGGGACCCCGAGTGCCAGCACCTAGTGCTGGCTGTCCTACTGTCTAAATAACAGTGGTTAGCAAGGGCCGGGCAAGACCGGTGCCAGCCGCCGCGGTAACACCGGCGGCCCGAGTGGTAACCGTCTTTATTGGGTTTAAAGGGTCCGTAGCCGGCTTATTAAGTCTTTTGGGAAATCTGGCGGCTCAATCGTCAGGCGTCCAAGAGATACTGATAGGCTTGGGACCGGGAGAGGTGGGAGGTACTCCAGGGGTAGGGGTGAAATCTCGTAATCCTTGGGGGACCACCGATGGCGAAGGCATCCCACCAGAACGGGTCCGACGGTGAGGGACGAAAGCTGGGGGCACGAACCGGATTAGATACCCGGGTAGTCCCAGCTGTAAACGATGCTCGCTAGGTGTCAGGTGCGGTGCGACCGCATCTGGTGCCGCAGTGAAAACTTGAAGCGAGTCACCTGGGAAGTACGGTCGCAAGGCTGAAACTTAAAGGAATTGGCGGGGGAGCACTACAACGGGTGGAGCCTGCGGTTCAATTGGATTCAACGCCGGAAAGCTTACCGGACTCGACAGCAATATGAAGGTCAGGCTAAAGACCTTACCGAATTCGCTGAGAGGAGGTGCATGGCCGTCGTCAGTTCGTATCGTGAGACATCCTGTTAAGTCAGGCAACGAGCAAGACCCGTGCCCACAGTTGCCAGCATATCCGCAAGGATGATGGGCACACTGTGGGGACCGCCGCTGCTAAAGCGGAGGAAGGAGCGGGCTACGGTAGGTCAGTATGCCCCGAATGGTCCGGGCTACACGCGGGCTACAATGGTTGGGACAATGGGCACCAACACCGAAAGGTGACGGTAATCTCCTAAACCCAGCCTTAGTTCGGATTGAGGGCTGCAACTCGCCCTCATGAAGCCGGAATCCGTAGTAATCGCGTATCAACATCACGCGGTGAATACGTCCCTGCTCCTTGCACACACCGCCCGTCAAACCATGCGAGTGAGGTCTGAATGAGGGCATGCTTTAACATGTTCGAATTTAGGCTTCGCGAGTGGGGTTAAGTCGTAACAAGGTAGCCGTAGGGGAATCTGCGGCTGGATCACCTCCTAACGCAGCACACAAACGTGTGCTAATATCTCTCGATTGGAAATCGAAAAACTGTCACGTCAAGAAAGTAGATTCGTGGGCCATACGAGACCACGAGAAGGGCTCGTAGATCAGCTGGAAGATCGCCGCCTTTGCAAGGCGGAGGCCCTGGGTTCAAATCCCAGCGAGTCCATAAGGACTCCGGACTGAAGTCTGGAGAATCCCTGACAATCTCACAGACCTCGGACTAAAGTCCGGGGCTTGACGAGATGCCAATGCACTCAGCGATGTAATGTCGTTGCGGAAGGGTAGATTAGCGATTACTAACCATAATTAAGCTAAATGAAACCGTGTATAAGCACAATCTGGACGCTAACTGAATGTAGTAGAACGTGTTCTGGCATATTAGCCATCCGGTGAATGGCTCGGCTCAAGCGCTGATGAAGGACGTACCAAGTTGCGATAAGCCTCGGCGAACCGCATGGAGGTTTTGAACCGAGGATCTCCTAATGGGACCTCTCAGCACGCAAGTGCTAATCCGTAAGGATTGGGAACGCCCCGGATTGAAACATCTTAGTAGGGGCAGGAAAAGAAATCAATTGAGATGCCGCCAGTAACGGCGAGTGAAAACGGCAGAGTTTAAACCGAATCCCCTCCGTAAGGCAGGGGAGATGTAGTGTCATAAGCATGGCCATATACAGTGCAAACCAGTGAAGTTGAACTTGTCTGGAACGTCAGACCAAAGAGTGTGATAGTCACGTAGACGCAAACTGGTGGACTGTGGTCTTGTCTTGAGTACCGTGGGTCGGAAATCTCGCGGGAATTTGGGAGCCATCAATTTCCAAAACTAAATACGTCTTGAGACCGATAGCGTAGTAGTAGTGTGAACGAAAGCTGAAAAGTACCCCAAAAAGGGAGGTGCAAAGCGCCTGAAATCGGATGGTGATAGAGCGATACGGCGTGAAAGGATCTGTATAGCGAAGGAATATGTCGCGAGGCATTAGTACGGGCTATACTGCCGACGTCGTATTTTACGTTTTGAAGAACGGGCCAGGGAATGTATTCGAGTGGCGAGGCTAACCACACATGGGAAGCCAAAGCGAAAGCAATATGCGCGCAACACTGTGAGGCGCAGCGTATACAAGTGCGTGGAGTCACTAGATTACGACCCGAATCCTAGCGATCTAGGCGGAGGCAGGTTGAAGCGTCTCGAAAGGGGCGTTGAGGACCGCAAGCGTTTTTGATTTGCAAATCATTCGCGTGATCCCCGTCTAGGAGTGAAAGGCTAATCGAGCTGGGTGATAGCTGGTTCCTTCCGAAACATGTCGCAGCATGACCCTGCCAGAGATAGTCGGCGAAGTAGAGCACTGATTGGGGAATACCGGGGGGAAACCCCTGGCTCTCCTGTCAAACTCCAAAATCGCTGTCATCGTAGAAGGCAGGAGTCCGCACTGGTGGGTAAGCTAACAGTGCGTGAGGGAGACAACCCAGACCGTGGTTAAGGTCCCAGAGTGTCGGCTAAGTGTAAACACAAAAAGGGCGTCCCAAGCCCTAAACAACTGGAAGGTGAGCTCAGAAGCAGCTATCCTTTAAAGAGTGCGTAACAGCTCACCAGTCGAGGTTTGGGGCCCCGAAAATGGACGGGGCTCAAGCCGACCACCGATACCATGGGGTACCGCAAGGTAATCCTGTAGGAAGGCGTCTCGTTTGGGTAGAAGCAGGGTCGTGAGATCCTGTGGACCATTCGGGAACGAAAATCCTGGCAATAGTAGCACCAAAGTTCAGTGAGAATCTGAACCGCCGTAGGGGCCAGGGTTCCTCGGCAATGATTGTCAGCCGAGGGTTAGTCGATCCTAAGTCGTACCGTAATTCGAATACGACAAAAGGGAAACAGGTTAATATTCCTGTACCATTCAGTCATACCCGCAAGGGGCTGACGCATCCGGGTAGATCAAGCAGGCATGCCTGCCTGTCCAAGCGCTCAAGCTGGTGGAGAACCGTAATGGTGAGAAGCTGGTGAAGGCGTGATGGCGCAAGTTGGTTAATCCCAGGTGCCCGTGAAAAGGCGACTGAATGTTCGTACCAAGAACCGACACTGGTGCCCCTAGTTGAGAAGACTAAGGCGTGTCGGCATAAACTGGCTAAGGGAATTCGGCAAATTAGCTCCGTAACTTCGGAATAAGGAGTGCCTGCCTTGAAGAAGGCAGGTCGCAGAGACCAGGGAGCACTGACTGTCTAATAACAACATAGCTGACTGCTAATCCGTAAGGATGAGTACAGTTGGTGAATCCTGCCCAGTGCAGGTACCTGAACACCCGGTACAACGGGACGAAGGGCCTGTAAACGGCGGGGGTAACTATAACCCTCTTAAGGTAGCGTAGTACCTTGTCGCTTAATTGGCGACTTGCATGAATGGATCAACGAGTGCTCTACTGTCCCTAGTCAGAACCCGGTGAACTTTACATTCTAGTGCAGAGTCTAGAGACCCCTTAGGGGAAGTGAAGACCCCGTTGAGCTTTACTGCAGCCTGTGGTTGGGTTGTGGTTTTGGATGCGCAGTGTAGGTAGGAGGCGTCGATATCTTACTTTCGGGTAAGATGGAGCCGACAATGAGACACTACCCTTCTGAGACTACGACCCTAACTTGGAAACGAGGACACCCATAGGTGGGCAGTTTGGGTGGGGCGCCACGCCCTTGAAAAGATATCAAGGGCGCCCAATGGTTGACTCATGTGGGTCGGAAACCCACAGTAGAGTGCAAGAGCATAAGTCAGCCTGACTGGATTTCGCACAACAAGAAATCCTGGGACGAAAGTCTGGTCTAGCGAACCACTATGCCTTCTTGGTGAGGGCTATTGACTACAGAAAAGCTACCACAGGGATAACAGAGTCGTCGCCGGCAAGAGTACATATCGACCCGGCGGCTTGCTACCTCGATGTCGGTTCTTTCCATCCTGGCCGTGCAGCAGCGGCCAAGGGTGAGGTTGTTCGCCTATTAAAGGAGATCGTGAGCTGGGTTTAGACCGTCGTGAGGCAGGTCGGTTACTATCTATAAGGGGTGTTTTGAGGTCTGAGGGTAAGTTGCATTTAGTACGAGAGGAACTGTGCAACGGTGCCACTGGTGGACCTGTTGTCTGGCAAGGCATCGCAGGGCAGCTACGCACTTAACGGATTAAAGCTGAAAGCATCTAAGCTTGAAACCACACCTAAAAAGAGACCTCTCAGGACTCTCGTAAAAGACGAGTTTGATAGAGTCGGGATGTACGCACCAAGGTGACGAGGTGTTGAGTCCGTCGACTACTAACGTCCACGCTAGATTTGTTCTGCTACATTCGGGCGATATCCAGATTGTGTTTAACGATGCCTCGGATATTAATCCGGGGTATTACGTTGTGCCCGCAACGATCCACGTATGCCCGATAGGGCATAGTGTGTGCGCATTGCAGCGGGCGCGACGCTGACAGTCATAAGTGAGTATAGCGGTCAAAGCGACGGGGAAACACCTGTACCCATCCCGAACACAGTAGTTAAGCCCGTATACGTTCTGCATTGTACTATGATGTGCGAACTCTAGGGAACTGCAGAAAGCTGCTATGCTTACTTATTTCATCTTATTTTTATTTTGTTTTTCATATGTTTTTATTAAGACTTCAGGGCGTCTTCAGGTAAGCTTCATATACAAGCACACAATAAATTACCTTATAAATTCAGAATACCGAGGCATCAAGAATGACACTGCTCAAAGAAGCAACCATAGAAACAATAAAACGACTACCTGATGAAAGCTCATTAGAAGATATCATGTATGAGATAGACTTTGTCGCTCAGGTTCTCGAAGGACTTAAGGATGCTGAGAAGGGAAAGCTGCTGACTACTGAGGAGCTTCTTGACAGAGTCGAACAATGGGCAAAGTAAGATACAGAAAAGGCAAGCAGCAATTTACAGGCGATTTATGAATATATTGCTAAAGACTCTAATTTAAACTGTACAGGTATTAACGTTAAGCCAAAGGAAGGAATTATTCCCCGTGGTTTAATATTTGAAAAGGGAAATGGAAAAAACCTGAGCATTGTTGTGAGTTTAAATTAAAAGGAATACGTTACTTCAATAAAACAAGGGAATTAATCTCTCTTTTAGGTTATGATGGGGATATTTTATGGACGAATTTAGTCAAATGTGAAATGGAAATTCTGTAGCTATCCATATTTCTAAGATTTAAGGAACGCCAAATCAACATTTCTACCCTTTTTTCCATTTAGGTATCTTTATTTTGCTCCATTCAATGTGACGGAAGAACTTTTTCTTATACTCTCTGGAGGGTATGTACCAGAAATTGTGCTCCCCGTAATCATTTACCGTAGAATAGGTCTCTCCAGCCAGATAGTCCAGCACGTTTTTCAACTCGTCCGCCCTGAATGGGATTTTTTCTTTGATCAGCGCTTTAGCCATTTTGACAAATTTCGGGGCGTACGCATAGTTAGTTACCCTGAGGCTAAAGTAAGGCTGGTGGGAGGATGGTGGATAGAGGTGTATCCCGTGCCTATGCCAGCTGAATACAATCTCAAAAGGATGCGAGCCTGCGTGCACGCCGCTTTGAAGCCAATCCATGAATTCTTTCTTATCATTCCAGTCCCTGATGGAGAGCATTCCTCCATCCCTTCCATCAGCCCATTTCTTATACATTTCAGGAGAGGAAAGACTTTTTGCCTCTTTTTTGAATGCGGCGCTGTAGCACATGCCTGCAACCCCTAGGTACTCGTTAAGTGAGATCTCTCTGACCTCTTGAATTTTTTCTACATGCCCTGCATAATCTCTTAATATTTTTTCTTTGCTGTTCTTTGAAAGCACTTTTTCCATAAGGTACGATCCTTTGATCCAGGTAATATTCCAGTTCATCAAAAGTTATATGAGGTTTAAATAAAGCGCTTTCTCCGGACATGGCTCACCGAATAAGAATTAGATATTTCATCAGTTCCGTTATCATATCCCCGTAAAACACAGCCACAAAAAACCCAAGTGTTATTGGAATCATGAATGGCAGTCCCGGCGTGACCCATACCTCCTCTTTTATTAAACCCTTTTCTGAAAGGGCTTTCAGTTCTGAAATAACATCTTCGTTAATCTCAACCCCGCCGCGCCTGAAGCGAGATATTATACGTCCGTTCTCCTCTTCAAAAGAATGTATGAGCTTAATATGTTTATTTGCAAGGTCTGAGATCCTGGATTTATAGCCTATGAATATGTAAAGCGGGTTATCGATGTGCAAACCCATTCTGAAAATGTTATATCCAGCCAGACCGAGCGGAACAACTATCGATAGCAGCACCGCATTGCCGAGTATGCCGAACGCGAACAGAGTGATGAGCGGTTGATTGAGGGGAAATTCATAACCGAACGCACTGAATGCTGGATAAGAAGGCAGGATTATAGATATAACAATGAGGGATTTTGCATCAGCGCCCCCAAACGAACCGATCTTGAAAAGGATATAGACCAGCACGTATATCAACCCTGCCGAGATGAAGAGGTTCAATAAGTACGTTATTCCTTTTGTCATGATGTCATATAACACGAAAACCGCAATGCCGGCAAGCATGACCACCCACAGTTTATTCGTCACGCGGCGGGTTTTAATATCAGTATAGCATGAGTAGAGCAGGAATGGCGTACAGAACAATATCTTTAAAATATATTCCAGCATCTGTAAGTTATACTGCATATTCTTTTAATTATTTTATTTACTTAAAATATTATGCGTTCATAAGGTAAAGTATATAGACAAAAATAGCGATATAAAGCCTTTCCATGCCGTCGTGGCTTAGCCTGGCAAAGCGGCTGATTCGTAATCAGCAGATCGAGGGTTCAAATCCCTCCGGCGGCTTACAATTACAGTTTACCTGTACATCAACTTCTCTTTTACCTCCCCCGCCTTTCTTTCATCAGTAAGTCTTTCCATCCCCCTGAAAACAGTAGCCTTCCTGCCTGCAAGTATGCCTGCTTTTGCAAGGACTGTCGGCGCGGCGCAGATGGCAGCAACGATCTTTTCTGCTGCGTTGTATTTAATAATAAGTTCGGGGACGCGCCTGTCACAGTGCTTTTACCATATTAACCTCCAATATCACAACCATCATTTCCTGTCTCTTCAACCTCCATTCCTTTTGCCATAAGGAACCCTCTTGCTCTTTCTGCATATTTGAACCGGGCAACCTTTTCCCAGAACGCGCTCGAATGGTCGGGGTGCACAAGATGCGTCATCTCGTGCATTATCACATAGTCAAGGACCCATTTTGGCATGTCAAGAAGCCTGTGTGATATCCGGATCGTGCCTTTTGCTGGCGTGCAGCTGCCTCTTACTTTTTCCTGGTTAGTAACAAATTCTAAGGAATTGACCACGAGCTTCCCCCCGAAATACATGCCGTTGAAATCATCAAACCGTTTCTTCAAATAATTATCTTTGTTTGCACTGATCGTTAACATCTTTTTCTCTATTTTCTGTTTCATCCTCTCTATCAGTTTTCTTTCCTCATCCCTGTGCAATCCGGTAGGAAGATATATGAAAAGAGTATCTTTTACCATCTTAGCCTGAATCGTTTTCTTCCTGTCCGGGCTCCTCACGACCTTGACTTCCATAATTTACTCCTTTTTTTAAGACATTCGTTGTTCCTGTCTATAGATTCTCCTGTAATTAACTCCTTTGAATATTAAAAACCTGTAAGTCCGCTCAGGGCGGTGTTTTTCTTCCACAGGACTGATAAAGTCCAGGAGTAATCTCAGATCGTTCAATGCGCAATCAAAAAATCCCCTGATTTGCGTGTGTGTCATTTTGTCAACAACTTCCCCTACATTGGTGAGTATCAGGACAGAACTGATGTAAATAAGTACGACATGCTGGGGCATAAGGAGCAGCGGTTCGTTAACGGCTGCCTGCATATTCAGGATGATTGCCAGAGTCCCCCCTATGATGAAAGAGACAAGATAACCATTGATCATCCAGTAAGATTGTTCATTCCTCTGAACCTTCCTGCATAAGTCCCTGCTGTTCCACCATATATAAACTGGTCAATGCATCCCCAAGTCCCCATGTCAGGAACACCAGTAAACACAGTGCTCCCTGCAGTCGGATTAACCAGAAAGACCCGGACACGTTATTGTTTTTCATTTAGTATCCTTTTTCTCATGATGATCCATCATTATTATCATAAGTATCATAAAATAGCAATCAACCTTTAGTTCTCCCTGGATTTAAACATATCTCAGGGAAATGCCGGGGTATTTAAAGATAAGACATTTGTATGATGAAAACTATACTGTAATCAGATGTGGAGTGTAATACAGGAAAAATTCAGGAACCATCCGGCACAGGAGAAGGTTATAAGGCTGCTGTTAGAGAGAGGCTTCCAGATCAATGAGCAGGGTCGCGTGGTCTCAGGGAATATCGAGATAGCTCACACCCAGATAGCAAATGAGATAGGCGTGGACAGGAGGGTTGTGGATGCGACATGTGACGCTATCCTGAAGGATACGACGCTCAAGTTGATATTTAACAATGTGCGCACCATACCCTTTCTCAGGGATGTGGCTCAATATCTAGGTCTGGGCGTCATAATAATAACTCCGGACGATGCAGCGCGCAAAGGGCTTCTTGGGGCTGTGGCTACTGAGGTTGCTGAACACGGGAACATCATTAGACAGGCAGTCTCAGACGACCCCTACCTGACGGAAAACCCAAAGCTCACGATCATCATCGAAGGCAGGGTCAGCGGGGGGCTCGTAAAAGCGCTCACCGGGATAAAAGGCGTAAAGAGCGTGACCGTATATTAAAACTCCTCAAGCATTGTAAATCCATAGAACAGCTTTATCTCAATATCATTCAGACCATCGAGGTCATCATGGTCTATAATTACTCCGTTAGCGGCTATTAAATTCCCGTCAACCTTTGAAGATTCATGCAATATTACGGAGTCAGCAGTGATCTTGCCAAGTATCCGGCAGTTCCTTCCGACCCTCACTTTCTCCCTTGAATCGAGATTACCATGAATGGTGCATCCAGAGCCGGTAGCAATACCGCCAGTGCTGCGGACGCTGCCGAACAACGTAACGTGGTTCCCCATGGACACGGAACGGGCGCGGATGTTACCGAGAAGGCGGCAGTGGCTTCCGATCACTGCGCACGATGTCGTTTTTATCATCTCAAGATCCATCCGTGTCCTGTTTGGGATTGACATCACCCTGTTCGCAGGTTCATCCTCTGAGAAAAGCTCATCAAGCGCCTTTTCAACTTCTTCTTTATTCCCCATCTGCAAAAGCGCCATAAGATAAAAGAAAACGAACATCAAGATCGGAAGAGGGTTTCTTACGATTATCCATCCTTTTACATCGTAACCCCCATCGATCTTAACATTATTCCCGACATCAAGACTGCCTGCGGTATGGAGTTTTCCTTTGATATTCACAAATTCCCCAATATATGCATCCGTCTTTGTCCTGACATCACCCGCAATCTCTGACCAGAGATCGATCCTCACATCGTTCTCAGAGAGTATGTTTCCATTGATCTTCACATGCTCTCCCGCCACAACGCTATTGCCTATCAGTCCGAAACCCAACTCGGCATAGTTCCCAACGATGATGTCGCCATCAACTACTATCGAGTGTTCTTCCATTACAGTGTAATCCGGTATTATCAGTCCCTTCAGTTCAGTTATATCAATGTCTCCACATCATTATAGTTCCAGGGTATGATAAATCTTAATATCATCCAGTGCGTTGAGGCAGTCATGTGCGAACTCAGGATAATCTTCAAGGGAAAGGTCATAATGGAAGACGTGGTACGCATAACCGCAGACAAAGACTACATTAAACTGCAGGGCATGCTCGGGGAAACCAGAACAATTCATGGCAGGATTGTGGATATTAATTTAACAAAACAGGAAGCTATAATAGAAGGTTGAATGCCCAATAGATGTATATGTCCTAAAAATGGAGGTATCGGCGACCCTTCTAATCACAATCATGATTAAGGGAAGGACACCCTCCCCACATTTCAAGACGATAAGCAAAGCTTATATATATTTATGTACAAAGAATACCGTGTTTATTCAGGGATTGTAATGGTTGTTCGATACAATAAACAATATGATTTTAGAGGTAAAAAGAACGACATATTTTTATTGGGTTCTCGACTCGTTCATATTGTTATTGCTCAGCTACTGTGGTGCAGCCATATAATCAATCTCATGATTAATGGGAGAAAATTATGGCAGAGATTGGAATACTAATAAGTACATTGATTATTGTAATTGTCACTTTTGTTATATTGAGGGTGGCTGGAATACCGCTTTATTTACACCCACTCGGAAAAGAAAGTTTGAGGCTAAGACATGACGATTCAATAATACCGCCTATAAATGAGGCGAAAGATTGGAGATTTAGGATGATAGACGAAGCTGAACGAAAAGGTCAAAAGGTGCTTCTTGCTAAGGTCGGTGAGTTTGGTATAGGGATGCTCGATACAGTTAAATATGCTTTAGATAAGGGATTTAGAGTCACGGTGGTAGGTAATAAGACATATTGTAATTCCAAAGAAGAAGTAATTAACCTTATGAAAGATGAAAAGTTAAAGGGGAGATTTAAGTATTATGTGTTAGACTATAGACCCCGTGATCATTTTGCCATAATTGGTCAATCCAATCTTTTTATTGAAGATCCACATGACTGGGATGCTAAAATTAAAAATTCATTGGGGATTGCTAATGCACATAAGCATATTGCAAATAAATTTAATAAAAAGTTTGAAAATGCGATTAAGAAGGCAAAGGAAGCAGATATTGACTGTATAAACGCTATGCCTTGTTATCTTAATAAAGTAAATACTTAAAAATAAGGTCAAAGGCATGTATAATCCAGATGTTATCCTCTCTCCGATCATGGTAAGCGGCATAATCGGGACAACCCTTTCTCTTACGGTTTTTTCTATTTTCCATAATTCAAAGATATATATTATTTGGACTAGCCCTAAATACCTTAATTTAGTAGCCGCTACATTTTTTATAGTATCGTATTTTTTTACAATAAATTATATATTCGACCAAGTTGAGTCTTTACTTAAATTAAGTTTGAGTTTGTTATTAGTAGCTGGAGGGTTCCTTTTCTTATCAATATTATTTTTATTTTTACCTGGGATAAAAGGCATTGAAAATCAAATAATTGAAACGCCACAGTTAAGTAAATTTTTAGATGAAGATAATTGAATAATATTTGGAGAATAGCAGATGAAGGCGAAAGTTGCAATAAACGGCTATGGAACGATAGGAAAACGCGTGGCAGATGCGGTAGCAGCTCAGGATGACATGGAAATAGTCGGTGTCGTGAAGACCCGCCCGGGCTTTGAAGCAAAAATAGCGCTTGAGAAAGGTTATGCGCTATATGCCGCTGCAAAAGAGAACATCGACGATTTCAGGAAATCAAAGATCGAGGTCAGTGGGACGCTTGATGACCTGCTGGAAAAGGCGGACATAGTCGTCGATGCCACGCCGGGCGATACAGGCGAGGAATATAAAAAACTGTATGAAAAACACGGTGTCAGAGCTATCTGGCAGGGCGGGGAAGAACATGAACTGACCGGATTCTCATTCAATTCGGAAGCCAATTACCATGATGCCCTGGGCAGGCAGTTCGCCAGGGTTGTTTCCTGCAATACGACAGGGCTTGTGAGAGTGCTGTATGCTCTTGATTCTGCTTACGGTGTCAGGAAAGCCCGCGTAACTCTTATGAGGCGGGCTGCAGACCCGGGAGATATAAAGACTGGACCGATCAACGCGCTTATCCCTGACCCCATCAAACTCCCGTCTCATCACGGACCTGATGTAAATTCCATTCTTCCAGACGTCGACATAACCACTATGGCTGTGAAGACCTCCACGACTCTCATGCACCTTCACGCGCTGAATATTGAACTTAAAAAGAAATGTTCCGAAGATGAGATCATAGAACTCCTCGGGACAAGACCCCGCATCAGGCTCGTCAGTAGCAAAGACCGGATAAAATCCACAGCAGAAGCCATGGAATATGCAAAAGACATGGGAAGACCCAGGGGCGATATGTGGGAGAACGTAGTGTGGAAGGACTCGATCGCTATCAACAAAGGAGAACTGTATTTCTTCCAGGCGATACACCAGGAATCAGATGTTGTCCCTGAGAACGTGGATGCCATACGCGCGCTCCTTGAAATTGAAAAAGACGGGATGCGCTCAATAAAGAAAACGAATAAAGCTCTCGGTTTGGCTACCTCGTAAAATTATTGCGTAACATTTAATAAGGTTCGAAACAACTTCATATATTATGAATAAATTATTTTCAGCCTGTATTTGCGCTATCGTTCTGCTGATACTGGCTGGTGGGGTCAATGCGATTTCCGTAGAGAACGTAAAGAAACTCGATATACCTGAAACAGACCTGTGGGATGTCGTACTCAGCCCGGACGGAAAGCAATTAGCGTATGGTGCCTACGATGAAGCGCGTTTGCAGCAGGTTTATGTCATAAACACCGATGGCACAGGTAAGAAAAAGCTGACAGAAGACCCAAATAAAAAATGGGAGCTTGCATGGGGAAAGGATAAGATCGCTTATGTATCTTTTGGAAAAGGAGGACTGGAGAAGATATTCGTAATAAACCCTGACGGGACAGGGAACGCCCAGCTCATTCCCGACATTACGAGGCAGGGAAACGCGGATTCTGACAAGCCGCCAGCATGGGCGGCGCCTTCATGGAGCCCGGATGGCAGATCGCTTGTATATACATCACTTGACGAAAAAGAAAATCCGAAGATGTACAGAGTGAATAATGACGGCACAGGAAAGGAACTGGTTTTTGAATCTGAATTCAGGCAGTGGAGCCCGGTATTCAGCCCGGACGGCAAAAAACTCGTATATGTATCTTATCCTGAGACAAAATTCAAAGAAGAGCTTTTCGTACTGGAAGGAAATATCAGCAGGCAGCTAACATTTGACGAGATAAAGAAAAACTATCCTGTATGGGGACCTGAGGGTACGATAGTATTCGTTTCATATGAAAGCGTGACGTCGTCCGGAGAAAAAATATTTGCAATAGATCAGGATGGGACTAACAGGAGACTGTTAATTGACTTAGATCATAAACAGAGAAGTCCCTCTTTCAGCAGCGACGGCAGGAAATTCGCATATGCGGCAATTGATGTCTCTGGAAATGTCAAGATAGCAGTAGGGGATGTAACCGGAATAACTGGCACAGCAAGTCCTGTGATCACTACTGCAACACCTGCATCCATGACTCCTTTAAAGACGAAGACGCCGTCGATAACAAAAGAGACGCCGGAAGAGAATGGCAATGTCCTGTGGACAGTGTTCATGGTCCTTGCCGCGGCAGTAATATTGCTGCTTGTTGTGATGGTATTAAAAGATCACTTCAAAAAATGATCAATCAACTTTAAATGGGAGCAGTCCTTTTTTCTTTATCCACCAGTAGGCAGCCCATGTGGCTAATACGGTAGATGTAATAATTAGGGCTAAATACCACAATCTGTCTTCAGGACCGAGTTCAAATGCTGAACTGCCCAGAACAGTGGCGATCGTATTGGGCACAAGCACAGCCGTACCCAGTATGGTAAGCCATGCTACCACCAGGGCAAGTCGGTTATTCAATATCTGGAGCTGGTTGTTGTATATGCTCTGCAGCACTTCAAGTCCAGAAGCCAGCACTTCTGACATGTGTTCACTGAGAGCGATATGCCGGTTAACGTCATCAGAGAGAATGCCCACCCGCGCCAGCAGTTTGGGGCTGTCTGAGATGATCTCAGCATCCCCGTGGCGCAGTGAATTTACTACATCAAGGGTCGCCCACAGCGTATCAAGGTAACTTATCAGAGCATGCTTCATATTGTGTATCTCGGGGGCAATAGAAGCCCTTGGAGCCGTCGTGTCAACCAGCATCCTTGTCAACTCGTCCCCCTGCGCCTCTATCTCGCGCAGATGGTCAAAGTTCCTGTTGATGTTCTCATCTATTATCCTTGTAAGGATGATGGTCAGTTTATCCTGGGTAACAAGGCTGGGTTTTATCTTTCTCATGAAGGCGTCACCGTAACGGGATAACCTGATCAATCGGTTGACGTTCTCATCATGGATCGTGAGTATCAGGTCTTTTCTTATGAGTATCAATATCGGACTGATGAGAACATCGAATTTTTTCACAGCCACTGCGGGGAGCATCACCCCAAGTTCGGTGTCCCTGTCTTCATATGCTGACAGATAACTGGAGAGCAGGGTGGGTACAAGGGTAGAACTGAAACCGAGAGCCGTTGCGATGATATCTGCATCTTTCTTTATATCTTTTACGGGAAAGTTCAACCAGGACATCGAGGACTCACTCAGGAATTGTATAAAATCGTGGGGATTATCACCGGTCAGTTTTAAGGGTTTTCCTCCTGTTACAGGAAGCGCCACGCAGAAAGCGCGCCTGGCGTCAGGCTGGATTACAGCGGATTGCTCTTTTTTTTCCGGTATTGCTGCTGCGGCATTTTCCTCAGTCATATGTCCCTCGTACTATGAATAGGATTATTCAAAGTATTAAGAGTTTTCTATGGTTCATTTCAAATACTGCAAGCCATCTCAGCCACTGACCCATTTATATTATTTTTAGAAAAGGTAAATTTACTTCCCTCTTCAGTTCTGACCCTGTTAAAAAAATCACATGATCGGCAGGATAATAACGTTTTGGCAAAGCGTCCTTCTATTTTAGTCCCGCAAAAAGTGCCTGAAACAGCCCAGCATATCCTGCCTCCGTTTATTCCCCCGTTAACGCCATCCATTGATGCATTAAGTGATGTTTTACAGACCCCTGATTTTTGTGTATTTTCTCCCCCTATTTCTCTACCACATCCGGTAAACTCCCAGCAATTTAATTTTCGAGGATTACACTCAACTATTTTGAAATTATTTAATTTTATATAGAGATATTCTATTGTTTTCCCGTCGATACCTGCTTTTAATAAAGCGACTCTTTCACGAGCTGACTCCAACATAAAAACTACACATCCTAACCCATATTAATATAAGACGAAGCAGGATATAACTTTTTGCATTTGCGATCCAAGATCTTTCCTGACTGCTGGTAATTCTTCTCTCAAATATTTTCAGTTAAACAACTCCAGGTCTGACAACCCCTTCATACTCCTTCTTCAACGCCAGAGCATCATCTTCCAGGTTCGGGCTCTCGCATATCACCATCCCTTTAATATTAAAATCCGAAAAAGCCTGCGCAAGTTCCTTATATTTAAAATCAGATTCAGCGAACACAAGGTGTTTTTTTTCCCCTTTATCCGAATATTCTATCCCGGAAACGTGGATATGCATATCATCAAGTCCCCTGCGCCCCAATTTTTCTTCCACTCGCGCCAGGATCGAATCGAACTCATCTCTGGAATTATTTTTCCCTGTCACTGCATGAAGATGAGAAAAGTCAATGCACGGAAGGACTCCATCCACTTCAGTTATAGCAAGCGCCTCCTCCAGGCTCCCGAACTGTGATCCGCGACCCATGGTCTCAATACGAAGCGTAATGTCCACTCCTTCACTTTTTAGTTTCTCAATGATACCCACAATAGCCTTCTTTATTCTTTCATAAACAACCTCTCGCGGGTACTTCTGTATAAAACCCGCGTGTATGACCACGCTTTTTGCCCCGCAGACAGCGCCTATCCTGGCTGAGTTCATGATCCTTTCCTTGCTCGCTTCAAGCGTCTCACCTTCTGCATTAAGGTTGATGTAATACGGCGCGTGGACGCTCAAACGTATATCAAGCTGTTTTG
>JAYTKX010000028.1:0-6504 GCA_043729865.1 Methanobacteriota archaeon | reverse complement strand
CTATTTTGTATCCAGTCAGCATAAAGGCAATGAGTTTATAACCTATGTCAAACGACACCGTTCTTTGAAGAAGGGTGGTATATATGTTGCAAATCCTGAAGAGTAAAGGCAATAGCAGATGTTTTTGGGACACGGGATATAATAGATCATCGTATGGGAGTACTTGATCAGTACATAACTTCGTATTTCAAATGAGCTTTTAACACAAGCTCCCATTAGAAATTCAAAGAAAATCGTTTCGATCCTTGTTTTAGTGGATGTGCCTCTTGAATATTATTATCAAATACTTAATCCTAATCCATTGGGCGCTTTGCGGTGGATATTTTGCTCAACTGGCTGCATCTCCTTTGCTTTCGACGAAGTAAAATAATGTGGTTTGATTTCAGTCATAAATATCAACTATCTTTCATCAATTTCAGTCATGCACTTTATCCTTATTATATTTCTCGATGGCAGAAGCTATGAGTTTTCTAATAACTGTCGTCCTGTCAATATGTTCTTCATTCGCTATCCTGCTCAGTTCTCTGACCATCTTTTTATCCAGCCTTATTCCAAGAGAAACAAGTTCAGACATCCGATCACCTCAAATCTATCTGTCTATGCATTTCATATATCACATTCATATCAAACCATCCAATTATCTCAAGAACAGAAATAAAGCTGTTGATGTAATTTTCAGGGGAATAAAAATCATAACTTCAATTTAATTCGAAGTTAAAGATGTATTTATTAACCATACGCATTATCTATTGACAAGGTGAAGGAAAATGAATATGAGATCAATAATTCTGATAGTCATGCTGTCCGTTATCGCAGGCGCGGTTTTGAGCGGCTGTATCCAGCCCGACACAGGTACGGACATTAAAGATAAAACCAGAGGCAATGCCTCTGACCTGACCATATCACAGTTCGAATCAACACAGGGCTTAAAGAAATTCTCCTCTGTAAAAGAGATAAAGGAATTCCTTAAAGCAAGCTCTTCCAGTTCTGGTTACGACCAGTACGGGTGGGGAGGAGGCAATTTCCGCGGCTTCATGCAGGAAGGTATGGTGGGAGTCACAGGCGCAATGGATGGCGTCACGCCAACGACAATACCAGCGGCGACGTCTGCTATGAAAACAGGGGCTGGTGAATCCGGAGCAGTGGATTATTCAGCCACGAATATCCAGGTGGAGGGAGTTGACGAAGCGGATTTTGTAAAGAGCGACGGCAGGCACATCTATGTACTGGCGCAGAACAAACTGGTGATCGTGGATGCCTTCCCTGCTGCGGAAGCAAAAACCCTTTCCACGATAACGATAGATGGCAGACCCAGGGACATTTTCGTGAATGGTGACAGGCTCATTGTATTCACAGAGGAGGACGCCCAGGTAATGGTCTTCCCTGAGTATGATTACATGCCAATGCCCAGGTACACCCAGAAGACGAACGCCCTGGTCTATGATATCTCTGACAGGAAAAAACCTGTGCAGGTATCCAATTTCAGCATCAACGGCAATTACTTCCAGTCTCGGATGATAGGCGACTACATATATTTCATAGTGAAGGATAGCGTTTATTATAACAGCGGGTTCGTGGACGTGCCTGCAATAAAGCAGGGCTCTGTTAAAATAATGTCACCCGATATCTATTATTTCGATAACCCTGAGCAGAATTACGTATTCCATACGATCGCGTCCATTAATATCAAGTCAGAAAAGATCACCGCAAAATCATTCATGATGGGCTATTCTGACAACCTGTATGTTTCGGAGAACAATATATACATCACGTATCGCAGGAACCTGCCCGTACTGTATTATGAGGCGCAGCGCGAAGAGAGGTTCTACAAGGTAGTGGTGCCGAATCTCCCGAAGGACACACAGGATAAAATATACACTATCAGGGACAGCAAGCTTACCTCATCTGAAAAGTGGGAAAAAATATCATCGATATTGGAAGATACATACAACAACATGACTGAAAACGAAAAACAGGATTACGCCATGAATGTTGAAAAAGCGGTCGAAGAGTACGAGACAAAGCTTGCGCAGGAAAGAGATGTAACTGTCATCCAGAAGATAAATATCAACAAAGGCGATATTGAGTACAGGGCTAAAGGCGAGGTACCGGGCAGCCTGCTTAACCAGTTCTCAATGGATGAATCTGGTGAAAACTTCAGGGTCGCCACAACGTCCCAGATATGGACTGGCAGGGGGTCAAAGCAATACAACAACGTTTATGTGATGGATAAAGACCTTGCAATTGCAGGAAAGCTTGATAATATCGCGCCTGATGAGAGGATTTACTCCACGCGGTTCATCGGGAACAGGCTTTACATGGTTACTTTCAAGCGGATAGACCCGCTCTTTGTGATAGACCTGTCAGACCCGAAAGATCCGAAAGTACTGGGCGAGCTCAAGATACCCGGTTTCTCTGACTACCTGCATCCATACGATGAGAACCACATAATCGGTGTGGGCAAGGAGACCGCGGATAACGAATGGGGCGGCACTTCAATAAAGGGTGTGAAGCTCTCCCTGTTCGATGTATCTGATGTCAATAACCCGAAACAGCTTGACAAATACGAGATAGGCTCTTCAGGTACGGACTCCGAGGCGCTGCGCGACCACAAGGCGTTCCTGTTCGACAGGAAGAAGAACCTGCTTGTTATCCCTGTCAGGGAAGTCACAGAAAAGCCGAGATACGATAACAGGGGCTATTACGTGCAGAAGGTATGGCAGGGCGCGTATGTTCTTAACATTACCCTGGAGGACGGTTTCAAGCTCCGTGGAAAGGTCTCCCATATGGATGACTACGAGGAACAGATGTATTACTGGGGTTCACCAGGCGCCGTGCGCAGGTCGATGTACATGGATGATGTGCTCTACACTGTATCGGCACAGAAGATCATGATGAATGATCTTAACAACCTGACAGCCATAAAGAGCATTGATCTGCCCTACGACAGGAATATGTATTATCAGTATTCGTGGAGATGAGACCGGGCATTTAGCGAACCAATAATAGCGACATTGTGGCAGGCAGGTCTGCCACTGTTCTTCTTTTTTCCTTGCTCGATATTTATCCCAAACAGGTAAACAAGATAAGCAAATAGATATTATGAATTGGAAAGAATTTTTAAAACCCTGTATTCAATGTGAAGGTTGTCCTTGCAATCCACAGGAAACACTTATCAGAACATCAATTGGAGTTGAGTATATTAATTTCTTTTTTGCTTTTAATTCCTATTCAACATATACGATTATGAATAGCATAAAAAGAATTATTATTGGTTTCATATCAATATTTGGTTTCTATGTTTTATCATGTGTTATCGTTTTTGGTTACGACAAACTCAAATCCAAAAAATAATTCCGAAATGGCTCTGGGTCGATCTTTTTATGCAGCTTGCTCTATGCCACCGTCTTATCAAATTCTTCTAATAATTTTATGACATCTTCATGTGATCGGTTTCTTGTTCCTTACCTTAACAGGCAGGTTCAACGTATGGTCTTCCTGTGTTGACAGGTCAGTCCCGAAATAATATATTACCCTGCCCTCTACAACGAAATCGCCCGTCTGAGTCGTCTTCAACATTATTAATATATTCCTTGTACCTCCTTTTTCGAGTTTGTATGTTGTGGTGTATTGCCCCGCCCCTGCAACAACGAATTCCGATGAGGTGACAGACATGCCTGAAGGGGCTTTCAATATTACTTGCACTGTCATCTCAGGTTTTGTAATTAGATTAACAGCAGATAATATCAGTACAATATTCTCGCCAACTTCCACGTCCGTTTTATCACCATAGAGTTCAACACTTGCATTTGTGATCGTGGGCGAAGTCGTTGCAGATGGTGAAGCAGACGGTGAAGTAGTAGCGCCCGGCTGGTTGAAATTCACTTTTGGAACTTCCTGCGCCCCTTTTTCTGCTTCGAAGTATGCTTTGGGTTTGGAACCCAACATACCTGCCACGAACGATGAGGGAATTCTCTTGAGCTGAGTATTGTATTCCCTCACTTTTTCGTTATACCTCATCCGCTCCACAGCAATGCGGTTCTCTGTGCCCTCAAGCTGCGCCTGCAGTGCGAGGAAGTTATCGCTGGCTTTGAGCTGCGGATAATTTTCTACAACAACCAGCAATTTTGAAATAGCTGAATCCATGCCTTCCGCAGCTGCCATTTTCTCTTCCTGCGTGGCAGCCGCGCTCCATTGGCTGCGGTATTTCGTCACTTCGGTAAAGACTTTTTCCTCATGCGCTGCATAGCCTTTCACTGTATCAACAAGGTTAGGTATAAGGTCTGCGCGGCGCTGGTACTGGTTTTCCACCTGGTACCACTGGGCGTCAACGCCCTCCTGCGCCGACACAAGACCGTTATAAGTGAAAAAGAACACTCCTCCGACCAGCAATATGAGGACTACGACCGCTGCTATGACTTTATTCAAACTCATTCATTCACCTTTATTTCATCGATTATCTTACCTATGCCTGATAATACATTGATAAGTTCTTTAATATATTGCTCTTTATCCTTCTTGAATTTTGCCTTTCCCTGCCTGATATCATGTATCTCTTTCAGGACGCTCACGTCAATCCCGTATCCTTTGGAGACGATATCGAACATCTCCCGTGTATCGCCATGCTGCAGGTCTTTCAGGTAAACCAGCCCGCCCATGATTGGCGCCAGAGCAGGGACTGCTGAAAGTATGAGTGATTCAAGTTCCCTGTTCCCGGATAATAGATACTCTGATCGAAGATGTATGAGCTTTGATCGGAACTCGAATTCAAGCTGGAAGCGCAGATTTTTCTTGGAGATGTTTATATTTTTCAGGAGATCTTCGCCGTAGTGTATCTTATAGTCATGCCTGATGTTCAGGAACTCCACCGGGAATACATCTGCACCCCTGATCATCTCTTCTTCAGTAAATAGCAGGAGGTGTTCCTTCCCCTGTTTGAGCTTTCTTAAAATATCAAGATCAAGGGTTTTGCAGACCGCAATGAGCCTTTTCTGATCCCCTGTATAATATTCAGCAAGCGTTACAAGATTTTCTCCAAGTATTTCTTTGATTTTTGTTTCTATTGTGCTCATAATTTCCTCACCATTTCCCCCCAAATCCTCCACCGCCCGACCTTCCTCCGCCAAATCCTCCAAAGCCGCCTCCGAACCCTCCGCCGCCACCGCCAAAACCTCCTCCGAATCCTCCGCCTCCAGATCTTCCTCCGCCAAAACCGCCTCCACCCATTCCCCAGCCTATTCGCGGCACAGGTTCCCTGTAACCGTACCTCCTTCTCCCCGGTGTACCACCGCCGTAAGTAGTATTCATGATAGCGATGAAGAAAATAAATCCAACTACCAGAACCAATAAAATAAAGAAGAGTATCGCAAATTCTCCAGAATCTCCGCTGCTTTGTTCAGTACTTCCGACGTTTTGCTTTGTGCCGTATTGTGATATTACTTCCTGATTTCCTTCAAGGAGCTTCTGTACCACAAGCATTGATTCGTATATGCCTTTTCCGTAATCCCCATTCCTGAAATTCGGTTCAATTATCCTTTCACCGATATTGACTTTCATGCTATCGGTAACAGTGCCTTCAAGCCCGTATCCGACCTCGAACCTGTAATCGCGCGACTCTTTTGCGACAATGATAAGAAGACCATTGTCTTTATCTTTTTTCCCGATCCCTGCTTTCTCAAAAAGATTTACAGCATACATCTCTATTGATTCGCCTTCAAGCGACTCTATGGTCACGACTGCTATCTGCACGGTGTTTTCTCTTTCAATCTCCCCTGCAAGCTGTGTTATCTTTGTTTCATAAGACTGGTCGATCATGTTCGCATTGTCTGTGACATAACCGCGAAGCTGGGGATAACTGACAGCAGATGCCGTGGGAAATAACAGCATCAGGATAATTAACCATGTCCACTTCATATTTTTATTAATAACCATCTACAGATTTATAGATATCTGCTGTGACATATATATGATGATTTACAGGATTAGCTATAAAAACCGTATCCTGTCAATCCTGTTAATCCTGTCAAAGAGCAGGGTAATATTATTTGATCATTTCAGCGGTCCTGTTCCCGCAGAAACTGCAATTAAAAAGTCTTCCATTCCCGATCTTGAAATAATGCATCGTATGACCGCATTTATTGCAGAATTTTGCGTCGCCTTTAGCTTTCATTGTATCGATCGCCTGCCTGATAGAACGCAATCGCTCATCAAGTTCTTTATTAAGATACATCATATCTTCATCTGTGAACGTCAATGACATTGCATATCAAATCCATTTTTCCCGATAGTCAAATCCATAATATTAAACATAACAGGAGGGCATCTTTTTAGATTCCGGTACTCCTATATACAGGAACATGCAAATAAACATTGGGTGTAATAGTGACACAAAACTTATTAGAATTATTGTAACAACTCACCTTTAAGAAGTTGATGTGTTTAGGCTCTTTTCACTTGTTGGTATCTCAAGTTTTTTCTTCAGCATTCCCATAAATCTCTGTCCTC
>JAYTKX010000027.1:0-12178 GCA_043729865.1 Methanobacteriota archaeon | reverse complement strand
CAACTGGAAACTCTAATATATTGATTAAAAAAGGGTGATTCTGCAATCTTTTATGAGCTACTTCGTTGAGTAGAATTCCTTAACCGATGACCAATGGATAAGCATTACTTCGGATATTGACAGGAGACAGCTTCCTCACGGACAGAACAACGATGAGCTATTCGGCAATATGATCGCAGAGGCAAATCTCGTATACAAACCTGATTTTTACATTTCAGATGCTACGAAATGTTTTGTAACAGATGGACCAAACATAGGGACTTTGAGGGAACCAGGTCTTGTCATTGCGACCAGTGATGCGATCGCGAATGATGTAGTAGGTCTTGCACTTTTAAAGACGCTTGGCACGATAGATAAAATACAGAACAGATCTGTATGGGAACAGCCCCAGATAAAAAGGGCGATAGAACTCGGTCTTGGAGTTAAAAGCAGGTCTGATATAGAGATAATTAGCGATGGAGTTAAAGAGATCGAAAATATTGCAGATAATATTGAATAGATCACATTTCCTGAGCACTTAATCAGGAGGAATTATTATTATAGAAAGCTTCGACGTTATCATAATTGGAGCGGGTGCAGGCGGTCTGTCAGCAGCAGCAAGTCTTGCCAGAGCGGGAAAAAAAGTATTGGTAGTCGAACAGGACTATCATATTGGCGGCACTGCTTATGTTTTCAGGCGCGGCGGTTTTACTTTTCCTGCTGGCCCCTTATCAGTAACAGTACCTGATTACATCACGCGATTTCTTTGCGGGTTGG
This sequence comes from Methanobacteriota archaeon, assembly GCA_043729865.1. Classification (GTDB taxonomy): domain Archaea; phylum Halobacteriota; class Methanosarcinia; order Methanosarcinales; family Methanoperedenaceae; genus Methanoperedens. Next base: position 11,422 of record JAYTKX010000027.1, on the reverse strand, counting down.
GTGTGGAAAAAGCGCCGTGTTTTATCAGGGATCACTTCCAGGTCCGGCGGGACAGCATGGACGTAATGATCTCTGTTCCTCTTGATCAGCTTGCAAAGCAATTATCGGATTCTTTTCCGCAGGAGCGAAAAGAAATAATTGAAGTAATCAAGATCATGGATGAGGTAATTGATGCCCTTGATGTATTGCAGCCTCATGATCTCATTGAAGACGATTCAGGTTGTATTACTGACGGTGCCGCACGTGCAGTGATTGAGCGATGGGGAAGTGTATCTGCCCGTGACATCCTCGACAGCCACCTGCAGGATGAAAGTTTAAAGGATCTTCTGGGAAGCCAGGGGACGGGCAAAACCGTCATGTCGGTAGTTCTCCTGGCTCAGATGTGGCGCTTTATGTCAAAAAAAGGGATATGGTATGTCAAAGGAGGGATAGGCAAAATCCCGGAACTGCTCGCAGAGCGCCTGCGCGCTTTCGGGGGAGAGATCCGCCTGGGAGAGAGGGTAAAGCGCATAATGATCCGGGAAGGGGAGGTTTCCGGAGTAGAACTTGAAGATGGTGTATTGATACATTCACCCATTGTTATTTCTGATGCCGACTATAAAGAAACCATACTCAAACTCCTTCCAGAGGGTACGATCCCTGCCAATGAACAGGATGCAGTATCTCGATTGCCCCTCACTTCCTCCGCATTTACTGTTTACCTTGGTGTAAAGAGAGAACTGGTTGATCTTTCTGCGTTCCGTGGGCACCACCTGCTCGTAAAACTCAAAGAGGGTATGCCTGTTCCATGGGAGAAAAAAAAGCCAGATATGGAAGATTTCCTGCAGGATGAGATCTGGATATCCTGGTGGTCAAAGCATGACCCGGAGCTTGTGCCCGACGGATGCGAAGCGCTGATAATTAAAGTTATGGCGCCATTTGATCGTTTTGCCTCATTCTCAGGAGGCGGCAGCGGGCGCCACCATGAACAGTATTATTCAATGAAAGAGGATTTTGCAGACGCTCTTGTCTTTGCTGCTGAAAAGATAATACCGGGATTAAACAGCGCTATTGTTGTCAGGGAAGTGGCAACGCCCCTTACATATCAATACCTGGGACACCGTACTGAAGGATCCGTGGCAGGCTGGTCATGGAAATTTGCAGATCATCCTGAACCCTGGATACATAGCCTTGCCGTCACCCGGGTTCCGGGATTGCTCGCGGTCGGATTGCAGGCATTTACTCATCTTTTTTATGGCGGGATGGGGACGGCGATATACAGCGGTAAATATGCTGCTGATATAGTGCTGTCAGGGCGGGTAAGGAACAGATTTAAAAGGGAATAAAAGAAAAACTGACATGAAGTGTTCACTTGACAGAAAAAGAAAAAAATCCCTGTGTAACCCTGATCTGCACACGCTGCCAATTCTTTAAAGAAGATGATATGGAACTTGAATGCGCAGCATTTAAAATATTGAAAAACATGCTTAAAAAGGGTAAAATAACTCCTGAAGATATCGCTTATGAAGAAATATTATGACCAAGGATAAATATCCCATTCTAGCGCCAGGTTATGTTCTTCGAAGGCTTGAATCTCCTGTTGTTTATGATATATCAGGTGATGAACTGTATGAACTGGATGAAGAAGCCTTTCTTTTCTTAAAAGAATGCAATGGTAGAAATCCAGCCTCTAATTTGTTCAATGATGGGGAAATGACCGAAGCTATTGAATTCATGCTGGATGAAGGGATATTATTAATGAAGGACAGACCGGATCAAAGGAACATCACAATTCCCAGTTCACCGATACCATCTCTCCGCTATCTTCTCCTGAATATTACAAATATTTGTAATCTTGCATGCAAACATTGCTATCTTGGAAAACCGGGGAACCTTGAAATGGATATTGAAATTTTTGAAAAAGCAGTATCACAGTTTGAGACAATGGGGGGACTTAAACTTATGATATCGGGAGGAGAACCGCTGCTTCATTCGAAATTCTGGGAACTTATGGAGATCCTTCCATCGTATGAATTAAGAGTTGTGGTGCTGTCAAATGGAACTTTGATCGATGAATCAGCAGCCCAAAAATTATCTGTTTATGCTGATGAAGTACAGGTCAGTATAGATGGGATCGGTTCCCATGACCTCCTTCGCGGCAAGGGCTCATATAAAAGATCAATGGAAGGCATTTCCAATCTGGTAAGATCAGGTATATCAGTTTCGATCGCAAGTATGATCCATAAATTCAATACAGGAGAGTTTGAGGAAATGGAAAAGCTTTTTTCAGGTCTGGGTGCCATTTCATGGAGCGTTGATGTTCCTTCCGTTACCGGCGCACTGGCAGAAAACCAGGAATTCGTACTTGGTATTGACGAAGCGGCACGGTACCTGAATTACGGGTTTGGTGCAGGCACGCATGAAAGTACAGGAGATCATACCTGTGGTTCTCATATGTGTTCAGTATCTCCTGATGGTTCAGTGAGTAAATGCGGATTTTTCGAGGATAGACCTGCGGGAGATGTTATAAATCTGCGGTCAGCGTGGGAAGAACTGTGCAGGAAGTATCTCTTTACTCTGGATGAACTTGATTGCCGTGAATGTGTAAAGATCCACGATTGCAGAGGCGGGTGCAGGTTCAGGGCAGAAAGATACAGGGGAATATATGCGCCTGATCCGGTAATGTGCCATGCAAATGGAGTTCTGCGATATTTATGAACATGAAGAATGACACTTACACATTCCTTTCTTTAGTTTCCTGATTTTTCTAATGGTCATACGTTTCACCTCATGAATCATTGGCTTGAAAGACATAAATAGTTTTTTGTCGTAGAATAAGGTATTTCATGCAATCACCTTCACGAAATCAGGTTCAAGTTTGCCGATTTTTGAAGACAAAGTCAGACACTTTGTGCAAATAAACAATTCCCCATCTACTTCTTCTAATTTGACATAGATTCCTGAATCGTCTTTTGAAAATGATTTTACTATTCCAAAATTAGTTTTAGTTATCTTTCCATCATGTATCCAGTCCCGTACTGCAAATTCTACTCGATTCCCGAGTTTTATTTCTTTCCCATTAGCATCTTTTTGCATATCATCCCTTATTTTTGCTTAGCTATTTAATCTTTTACCTCTTAACTTTGGAAAAAAGAGCCCGGAGCTTTTATCAGCCGAAGAGATGATGACGCCTTGCGGTGGCTATCAGACCCGAAAAAAACGAGAACACGGATGACACAGATAAACTGAAACCTCAGTTTACACGGTATAGGGCATGCTTTGCATGCCCTTCTTAAATATTAGACTAGTGCAAACACAAACCGCAACATATATATAAATCATGCGTACCATACTTGCATATGGATAAAGAGTTCCTGATAAGCTATCTCAAAAAAAGAAACTACTGGTGGCAGACAAAAAATGTCGCTCAATCCGATAGAGGGACTCAAAGAAAGGATTATCTGGATAAGATACAGGAAACAGACGGACTTGAAAGGATCATCTGTCTCTCAGGAATAAGACGCAGCGGGAAGACGACCATTTTATTCCAGTATTTAGACCAACTGCTCCAAAAAAGAAGACCGGAAGAGATAGTCTATGCAAAAATGGATGACCTGATCGGAAAAATTGACAGCATCCATGATATTCTGAACACATATCATGAGATCACTGGCATTGATCCGGAAAAAGGATCAACTTATTTTCTTCTCGATGAGATACATGTAATGAAAGACTGGCAGACGCAATTGAAATATTACATTGATGCACATGCAAAATGCCGGTTCATCATATCAGGCTCTTCAAAAACCCTCCTGTATCTGGATGCATCCGAAAGCCTTGCAGGGAGGATACGATTCATTGACGTTTTCCCTCTGACATTTCGCGAATATCTTGAATTCAATAATCTCGATATGCCTCAACAAAGACTCGACCTTGATAATTTTGAAGACATAGAAAAAGCATACCACAACCTCATTACTGGCAAACAGAGCATACAGTATTTTCTAAACCAGTACTTCGATACAGGCGGATATCCGGAATGGTTCAAGATAAAGGATATGCAGCAGTGGCAAAGAACAATTGTTGAAGATTACTTCGCTTTGATCCTGTTCAGGGATATAGTAAGCGTGTTCAAGGTGAAAGACCCTATACTTCTTGAAAAAATGGTAAGGGATATTGCAGCTATTTCAACGAACAGGTTTACTTACAAGGGATTATCTGAACGGCTTGATATCGACCGGGAGACCGTTAAACTCTACCTTTATTATCTCCAGAGTTCCATGATGGTGTTCATAGCAGATGTTTATGCACCATCCAAAAAAGCGGCGGAAAAGAGGGCAAAGAAGCTCTATTTCTGGGAAGAGGGACTAAGAAGAGCGCTCACTCTGGACAGGGATGATGGTAAAGCTGCCGAAAATGTAGTTGCATGGCATCTGATCAAGAAGGGTCGTGAGTCAAAGCCCTTTTTTGAACCTTATTACTGGAAGAATAAGTATGAGGTTGATTTTGTTTACGATGACTCAAAAAAAGTAATCCCTGTCGAGGTGAAGTATAGAGAGCATCCCGCAAAAGCTGACCTTAAAGGACTATTGGAATTCATGGAGATAGAAGGACTCAAGACAGGGGTTGTTGTGACGAAGGATATTTTCAAGAAGGAAGACCACGATGGACGCAGTTTGTTATTTATTCCGGTATGGCTTTTCTTGCTTATGATATGATGAAAAACCGTGATATTTGTTCAGTATCGTTAAATTAATAGAACATAAGTACATTCAGGATGCAAATGATTCAACAAGTCCTTCAAGATTATCAGGCTCACATAACAGAACGTCAAAAACATGGCATTCCGCCCCTGCCGCTTTCAGCCGCGCAGGTAGCAGCTATTTCCGACCTTGTGTTTGACCCGCCAGCGGGAAAAAAGGAATTAATACTTGAATTGCTCAGAGACCATGTCCCTCCGGGTGTTGACCCTGCCGCGCTTGAAAAAGCAAAACTTCTAAGACGCGTCGCGCTTCGCGAAAAGCGGTCGCCGATACTCTCACCCCGCGATGCAGTAAGAATGTTGGGGATGATGAAAGGAGGGTATAATCTCGAGACTCTTATCGAACTGCTGGAAGACGGGGAACTTGCCAGTGAAGCGGCAAAAGCCCTGTCGGATACGATACTGGTTTTCAGGTTCTTTGAAAGAATACAGGAGCTTGCAGCATCAAATCCCCATGCAAAGATGGTCTTAGAAAGCTGGGCGAACGCAGAGTGGTTCACAGGAAGCCCGGGATTCCCGGATTCACTGACACTGACTGTATTCAAAGTGCCTGGTGAGGTCAATACCGACGACCTCTCCCCTGCATCGCGCGCGGCAAGCCGCCCTGACATACCTCTCCATGCCCTTTACATGCTGGAGAGCCGCTACCCCAATGCAATTCCTGAAATTGAGGCACTTAAAAAGAAAGGATACCCGATCGCTTTTACAGCCGACGTTGTCGGAACAGGCAGCAGCAGGAAATCAGCAATGAATTCTGTAATCTGGTGGATAGGAGAGGGTATTCCAGGAGTCCCGAACAAACGCAGGGGCGGCATTATTTTGGGGAGACAGATAGCTCCGATATTTTTTAATACAGCCAGGGACAGCGGCGCCATTCCTGTCATGTGCGATGTGTCGGGTCTGAAAACCGGGATGGTCATCGCAATTGATTTCGTTAATCGGCGGATACTTGATGAAAACGGGAGCAAGATAACGGAATTCAAACTTGAACCAGAAACACTTCCTGATGAGTACAGGGCAGGAGGCAGGCTTTCACTCATTATCGGAAAAGAACTCACAAGAAAAGCCCAGGTTGCGCTCGGGAAAAGAAAAGAGCGGTTCATCCAACCCGCAGCACCGCAGGCATCCAGCCGCGGCTACACGCTGGCGCAGAAGATGGTCGGGAAAGCGTGCGGTCTTGCCGGCGTCCGTCCTGGCATGTCGTGCCTTCCGAAAATTACCACAGTGGGTTCTCAGGACACCACCGGTCCCATGACCGCCGATGAAATAAAAGAGCTTGTATGCCTTGAATTCGGAGCCCCTCTGGTCATGCAATCCTTCTGTCATACCGCAGCATACCCAACCGCGCAGGACCGAAAAATGCATGTTGAGCTTTCGCGTTTCTTTAAAGAAAGAGGCGGCGTGGTGCTCAAACCAGGTGACGGCATAATCCATTCATGGTTGAACCGGATGCTCATGCCGGATACAGTGGGCACAGGAGGCGATAGCCACACGCGCTTCCCCATCGGCATTTCTTTCCCGGCAGGAAGCGGTCTTGTGGCTTTTGCTGCGGCGCTTGGCTTCATGCCGCTTGACATGCCAGAGAGCGTGCTCGTGCGGTTCAGGGGCAAACTCAGGAAAGGTATATTCCTGAGGGATGCAGTGAACGCCATTCCATATTTTGCAATGCAGCAGGGAAAACTCTCGCTTGAGAAGAAGAACAAGAAGAACGTGTTTAACGGAAGGATAATGGAGATAGAAGGGCTTGATCTCTCGGTTGAAGAAGCATTTGAGCTAACTGATTCAAGCGCTGAACGCTCGGCTGAAGCCGCTGCGATCACGCTTTCAGAGGAACAGGTTTCCCTGTATCTGAAGGACAGCGTTTCAATATTGAATTCGCTGTCAAACGAGGGATATGCCAGCGCCGCTCTTGAGAACAGGATTAAAGAAATGAAAGAATGGCTTGCTCATCCAGCGCTTCTTAAAAGGGATGACGATGCTGAATATGCGGATATCATAGACATCGACCTTTCAGATATCAGAGAACCGCTGCTTGCATGCCCAAATGATCCTGACTACATAAAGCCGCTCTCTGAAGCTGCGGGTGAAAAGATAGACGAGGTCTTTATCGGATCATGTATGACGAACCTTAACCATTTCAGGAATGCTGCAAAGATACTTGGAAAAATGGGAAAGAGCGCATCAAAGCTCTGGCTATCACCGCCTACAAGACTGGTGGAAGAACATCTGAAAGAGACTGGTGAATATGACGTGTTCAAAAAGCTTGGAGTGAAACTTGAGATACCGGGATGCAGCCTGTGCATGGGCAACCAGGCAAGGGTTGCGGATAACGCCGTAGTTTTCTCCACATCAACACGAAACTTTGATAACCGCATGGGCAGGAATGCGAAAGTATATTTAGGTTCGGCAGAACTTGCTGCTGTTGTTTCAACGTTAGGGAGGATACCTTCGAATGAAGAATATTTTTCACGGCTCGATGGAATTGTGTGATATGCCAGAGACAGGGGATCAGGCATTATCATCTAGATTATATACATTATCCGCATCATCGGAATCATTCACATCATCTCAAACTATATATAACAGTTACAATAATGATTATAATCATGTGATGTTTATGGAAGCTGTTACGCTGAGCACTGTCTATCCTCAAAAACTGCAAAAAAGGGAAGTGTATACAAAAACCCAGGTCCCCTCTTCCGGAAAAAGGGATATTTCCATTCTGACAAGATCGGCAGTTGAGATCGCGCGCAACCTTAACGCTTCCGCAATTATCTCGTTTTCAGAAGAACATCCAGAAACGCCATCCGGTATCCCTTTTCTTGTATTCACACCCCGGAAATCAACGATGATAAATGAACTTACCCGGTATATCGAAGAAAATAATGATATTAATATTTATGATAGAGTTGAAACCAGGGCATTGAGCGCAGCCAATGATATCGGCGATGCTGCAGTCATCGCTTATATAAATAATATAGTGGAATGCGGCGGTCTTGTGGTCGGGATTATACGAATGAATGACAGCGATGCCATAGTAGTATATGACCTTTCAACTAACAGGACCATGAAAAAACTCAAGGAGTGTACTGAAAGAGTGGACGCGGGCGTCCTGCGGTCTGTCCTGAACATCGCTCTTGAAATAGCCAGCCAGGGACGCGAAGGAAAATCATACGGGACCGCCTTTATTATCGGCGATTCGAACGAAGTACTCCGGCGGTCCCATCCTCTTGTACTCAATCCATTTGAAAATCAACCCAGGGATAGCTGCAGCATCGTAAACCCCGAATGCTGGGAGACTGTGAAAAGCTTTGCGCAGATAGATGGTGTTTTTATAATCACTGGAAAAGGAATGATACGCGCGGCGGGAAGGTATCTGGATATCGATGCCAAGGATATGGAAGTTCAACAGGGGCTGGGAGGAAGGCATACTTCAGCAGCAGCCATAACACGGGATACGGAAACCATAGCTGTAACTGTATCTTCAAGCGGGGGTACGATCCGGATATTCATGGACGGTCATGAGCTTTTGAAGATCGAACCCGACATCATGATGGTGCAGTGATGAAGTATTGGTTCACGGGTATTCTTCTGCTCATTTTTGTCTCAGGATGCATTTCTTCTGAAGTCCCGGCTGGGGCTCCAGGTCAGTATGAGCTTCCGGGTATTGATAACACCACGATATATTACCTCAACGGGTCGACTGTGAAAGTGGTAGACAGCGTAGCCAATGAGACCACTATCAAATACATGCTCGATGATAGCGGCGAATCGAATTTCAAGGATCCTGTGGCTGTTAATTCTTCAGGGAATAATGTGAGTTTCAATGTAACTTCAGAGCCCATATTCGGGAGGAGTTATATCAGGTTTGACTTCAGTTCAGAGTTTTCCGGATTCGTGGCGTTCACACAGTCAGACGGTCAGGATTTCATCCGAATGACCGTGAAAAACAGGAGCGTCAGGGTAGTTCTGCCGCCAGATCACACAACAGGTTCCAGGTTCCTGGGCATCCCCAACCCTGAACCCGATAATATCACGATCGACACACCTGGAAGAGAGGTCCTTATATGGAATGATCCATATCCATTCCAGATATCTGTTAAATACTATCACAGGAGCGCTCCAACGATGCTTGCTTATTTTTCAGTGCTCCTTATCATATGCGTTTCTTTGATATCAGGGTATTATTATCTGACCATCAGGTCATTGAGGAAAAAAAGGAACATGATAGATAAGGGTTTCAAAAAATAGAGAACCGCAGATTAATGCAATTTTTTCAAAAATAAAAAACTTGGGCTCTGCTAACCGCAAAGCCCTGTCTTAATTACTCATCCAGAATTGCTTCTGCTGTTTCCCTGTATGCGTTCATCACGTAGGGGATGCCGGATATCTTTGAAGCCTCTTCTGTTAGCGCCATACAATCATTCCTGTTTATTTTAGAAATGTTGAACCTGCGCGATCCTGCCATGAGCTGCTGCAGTCCGGTCCTGAATTTCTGGGTATATGTGTAGATACCCAGCGCGCCAAGCGGGAGATGCTTCATGTCGTCGCCGAACCTTTGCGCAAGCTCTTCGTAGCACACAAAAATCTTTTCCGGTCTTGTACCGAACTCTGAAACCGTCTTGGGCAGATCATTCTCTTCTATCCATCTGCCAATGTTCTTGCCAACAAAGCCGGGTATCATAAGTGCGCGTCCCATGCAGACCGCTTTGAAGTAGGGCGAACCCATTGCAAGAGCCTTGTACACGCCGTCCTCACTTGAGAAACCACCTGCCATAGCAAGGTCAGGCACTCTCTCTCCCTTCTTGCTCAACTTCTCTGCGAACTCATAAGCAAGCGACTGCAGGTAGAATGTCGGGATGCCCCATTCTTCCATCATGGGCCACGGGCTCATGCCAGTGCCTCCAGGCGCGCCGTCGATTGTCAGCAGGTCGATCTTTGCCTCTGAGCAATATTTGATCGCCATTGCAAGTTCCACCATGGAATACGCGCCCGTTTTCAGAGTCACGCGCTTGAAACCCATGTCGCGGAGGCGATCTACCTCTGTCATGAATCCATCCTTTGTGACAAAGCCAAGCCTTGAGTGTCTCTCGAACTCTTTTATTGCGGTTTCTTTATAAGCCGTTGCTATTGCCGGATTCTCCGGGTCCGGGGTAACGATGTATCCGCGTTTTTTGAGTTCGATCGCCCGCTCGATAGTGTTGACCTTTATCTCTCCGCCTATGCATTTTGCGCCCTGTCCCCATTTAAGTTCGATGGTATCAAGGTCATGTTTTTCCGAGACATATTCAGCCACGCCAAGCCTGGTATCTTCCACGTTCATCTGGACAAGGATCTCACCATAGCCTTCCTGGTATTTCTTGTATGTTGTGATGCGCCTGTCCATTTCAGGGGATTTCTTGACCTTCTTGTTGCTGTCAAGAACAAGTCCCGGGTCAATGCCGCACACGTTCTCCCCACATACGAGCGTGATGCCAGAGATGGCAGCCCCTGCAGCGAAATGCTCCCAGTTCTTGCGCGCTATCTCGGTCGATCCAAGGGCGCCTGTGAAGATGGGCACTTTCATGCGGACTTTCTTATCCCAGCCGTACTCTGTCTCCGTGTCCACCCTGGGGAAGATCGCCGTATCAGGATTGGGATCTTCACCGTCAGGAAGCCCGAAAGCCCCTACGGCATATCCCTGGATATTCAAGTGGGAATAATCCACAGGGTAGTTCTTGTCCGCGCCTGCAGTGATGTTCCCAAATGGTCCGGGATATATCACTTCACGTCCCCTGAACGAGGATTTGAATATCTCACAGTTTCCGCGGCATCCGTCCACACATCGTGTGCATATCCCCGACATAGGGGATACGCTCTTTGAGCGATTAAAGGTCTGCGTCGCCTCATTCGCATTTGGTTGTCTTAAGTTCATATTGGTTCGCCTTAGTTACATTTAACCATGATTAATCGTGATATAAAAACAGGGGATTTGCGTTAGAAATACCTCCTTGCAGTCCAGATTGTTCGTATTGATACAAATTATACTTTACAGTCATTCATACCTCTCAAGTTGGGCTGTACCATGACAAATCATGACGAAGGAAGCGGAAGGGAGTTTCCTTTATATAAATATTATGATTATCTTCTGTATAGATGGACAGTTGTGTAAAGGCATTTGATACAATCCATGGGGAAAGATGCTTAAGTCTTAAAGACATCCCGTTCTCCGAACGTCTCTATATGGAACCTGATCGCGGAGCACATCAGCCAGGGCATCCTCATATGTGCCTCCCTGCCCGACCACAACACCGTTTAAGCCGAGAGGATACGCCACATACCCTTCAGATGCTTTTCGACCACTATCCTTACTGGCTTCATGCTCCGGCTCCTCGCCTGGAATGTAAACGAAATACATCTCATCTCTCAGCCAGTTTTTCAAGGATTTTCTCAAGGTGTTTGTTATGCTCGTCCATATGCAAGTTGTGCTCGTCCATGCGCTTATTGTGCTCTCTTTGCTCTACGACAAAAGAAGTCATGACTTCTTTGATTTCAGGAAGAGCCGAGGTATCCCCCTTAATGTCCTTTAATATCTCAATACCTTTATCCAGCTTCCTGCTATTGTCTATTTTGTCATCTGTATCCAGCTTTAAGAATTCTACAGGCAGGCGACAATCCGGAGGCAATTCTATTTTATCAACT
>JAYTKX010000026.1:0-42771 GCA_043729865.1 Methanobacteriota archaeon | reverse complement strand
TATCTGCGGTTCGTTTTCTTCAGACCCCATAGCAATCAACAGAATCTTTTTCCGTAGCTACCATTCTATTTTCTTCAGGCAACACAAATCTACATTTTTCAGAAGTTTGGCGGAGTACTATAGATCAATTTATCTCGATTATTTGTTGCTAATTGACACTTGACAAGACACTACCGCAGCATATCAGCGATCCTTCTCAATATGACCTCAGCGCTGTATAGCAAGAGCGCTGCCAGCAGGAATAAAGGTCGCAGGTCTATGACCTGCCGCACCATGCCGGTTTTTTTAGCTGTTATCTCAGGTATCAGCCGTTCAAGCTCAGACCGATCAAATACATGACCGCCTCCCGCTGTTATTATCCCGGCTGTTAATTCGTTATTGCCCGTTTCCCGGTATTCTGATGGTCCGTTCACGGCAACTGTATAGCCTGAAAGGTCATGGAATCCTGTTGAATTCGGATAAATGGCTGTATGGAACTGCCTCTCCCCGGTCCTTTCGAACTGCAGCGGCGTACCGTCAAAGGAAAGGACGGGCTCGCTGTCAGAGGAGACAAACACGTCAACAGGTTCACCGACTTCCCCGTCCAGAGCGCGAAGTTCCAGACCATCCGGGGTCCCTATAGCATAGTTTATAGAGGTCGCGATGAGCCTTGAATTCCCTGTAGTGTATAAAGCAGGCGCCCAGGCATTCCCGTTATCCACGGTTATCGATACCACCCTTCCCAGCCCGGCTCTCCATGAAGTTATAACAGGATTGCCGTTCCCGGTGATTACAAGCGCCTGCGCATTCTTCTTTGCATGGACGTTATTATAACCGTAAACCGTTGCGTTAAGCGCGATGTCCTGTGTAATAAAGTGACCGCTGTTCATTATCAGAAGTGGATAGCCTTCTCCCCTATTCCTGCTTTCTTTTTCGCCGAATAACACTTTAATACCATGCGCAGCATCCCGCCTGAGGTATCCACCGCCCCCTGCTTCTGCAAACCGCGTCATGAACCCTGTATCCGTATCCCCGCCCACCCCGATAGCATATATCGATATCCCCTCATCCGACATGGAACGAGCGGCTTTTATTGAAGCATCGCTGTCAGCGACCGCGCCGTCAGATATCACGATTATATTCCTTCCGCCATCGAAATTCCTCAGCATATCGTGCGCTGCGGCAAGTGCAGGCGATAAGTGCGTCGTCCCTCCGTACCTGAGCCTTTGTATGGCATCTTCAGCCTCAGACCTTTCTGCATACTGCGCGAACGGCACGACCGTATGCGGGGCATTATTGAATGCGATCACTCCAAAGAAATCCCTGGCGCCGAGGTCATTGAGAACCTGGAGCGCAAGCCCTTTTTCAACTCCAAGTTTGGGTTCGGCGCCAGAGATGTCGCCTGTGCTTCCGGATATATCCACGATAAGCACAACTGCGGTTTTAGCGCTTTTGGGAGGAACTCCGCCGTATTTTACAGGGATTAGCTGTTCGAACAGGGGCAGTTCACTGTAGTCGGAATAAGCGTCAGGACCTCCAACAACAACAAGACCTCCGCCATTTATCACATACTCACTCAGGATAAGGGCATCGGAAAAGGACAGCTTTTTTGCGCTTACGTCATCCAGGATAACAGCCTTATATCTCGCGGCATCTGCCGGACTTGAGGCGGCATACACTGAATAAGATCCCTTTATTACCTGCGATAGCGGGGAATCCTCATCTGATACGAACAGAACCTGCGGTCGTGGCGCCACATGCACTGATCTGTAAAAAACATTGTTCTGCGGGAATTCGTCATCTAATGCAGTCAGTTCTGCTTTCATTTCATGAGACCCGACGCTTTCAAAGGAATATGTCAGAGGGATATGCTTTGAGCCGTTTATATGATCGCTGTATATGACTTTGCCATCGATCCATATCTTCAGGTCGCCCTCGATATCTCCTGTGGTCCTGATATTTACATTAAAACCGGACTGGGTGTCAAGAAAAGCCACAGCATCGCCTTCTATTGAAACGCCAATGTCCTTTTTCACCGGCTCCTGCCTGAGATAATATACTGATGTATTAAGGCTTCGCGCAAAAGAAACGGCTTCAGGAATGCTTCTACCGTCATTGTTATTTCCATCGCTTATAAGAAGTATGCTGCCTTCCTGCCTCACGTTCCTGATAATCGCATCGCCAATAGGGGAGCTTGTGCCTGAGATATAGTCAATGGCAGTTGGCGTCCGGTTCGAAAGGTAGCCGTAAATTTCATCAGGTGGAGGAAAAAGGCGCATGCTCTCAGTCCTGTCTGCTATTATAGTTATATCAGCAGTCCCGGTCATTCCCTGAACAAACTCTTCTGTGTAGGGCGAGGCTATCGAGAGCAATATGATAGAAATTAATACAAGCTTTGATGCAACAAGAAGAATCGCCTTTACTCCTCTTGGTCTTAAATAGTATATGATAGCAAGGACCACAGGTATTACAATGAAAGCAAAAAGAGGATATTGAAATTGTATCATATATCTCCCCTGTGCTTCAGGTAGTATAGTTCAAGAGCCAAAAGAATAACGGCAAGTATGGAAAAAAGAACAACGAGGTGCATCTTTTCAACTTTTGTGTCGAATGTCTTTTCAGACTCTGTATTATCGGTCTCAGTATTATCGATTTTTTTCATCGTGATATTCGACTCTTTTTCATCAAGAAGGTTTGCGGCTATCGTCCTGTCCCCGAGCGCATAGAATCCGGCATCGCCAAGATAAAGGTAAGAGGTCTCAATAGTGGCGTGCGGCGCTGCTACGGTTTTTGACGTCCCAAGCGGCAGGACAGTACCTGTTTTAAAATTAAGTTCAGCGACGGCGAGAAATGAGGATTCAAGGAGCCTGTACCAGAAAATAGGATATGATGTCTGGAGATGGAAATCTCCCCACCTGTCGTTAATTCCAAGATATACAACTCTTCCACGCCCCACGTTCCAGTATGCCAGTACCGGTCCCTCCGTAGCAGAGGCTAATGCTGTTGCCCCATCTTTGAGCGTGGCTTTCAGGTAACCCGATACGCAAAGATCAAGCCCTGCAGTCATGTCTGTCTCTGAGACTTTAAAGCCAGAGGGTTTTGCCCTTCCCGACACCTCAACAGGCAGGAGCCCTCCTGTGTCCATGAACGCAAGGTCATCATCAGCTTCAAAGACAAGCGTACCTCCTTCCTCAGTAAAACTGCGCAGGTCGTCAATTGTTCCGGGAAGCAGTGAATCTCTTGAGTAATTGTGCAGCACAACAATACTGTAGTCAGGTTTTCGAGGCGCCCGCATGAATGTGGTCTCTTCGACCTCTACACCTGGAATGGAATTAAAGGCGATGGATACAGGTGCGTTCTCAATTCTATCGCTCAGGATAAGAACCCTTTTTTTTGAAATGACAGGCATGCTGATATACAGGAGATTATCTGCAGGGAGGTCATCCTGAGGCTCAAGGGATATTGTATTTTTCCCAGGGTGAGCAGGGATGCTAAAAAATTCCTTTGAGCCAGGTTTTATGCTCCGGGTTTGTGATATGCCGCCATCCTGCCTGACTGTAATATCTTTTGCGGAAGCATCGTAATTTTTAACTGTGAATTTCACGGAATCCTCCGAAACTAGAGCATCTATTATCCCGGCATTGCTCCCCGCGGCTCCAACCTGCCTGTAGTCTACAGGGATGCTTTTCGCTTCTAGCATCTTTTTCACATATGTTATGTCCTGACCTGAGAAATCAGATATCACGACAATTTTTGATCCGTCTTTGCCTGCCAGTTCAGCAGCCAGGAGCATGGCATCGGAAAGATCGGTGACTGTGGAGCCGGCTCTGAGAGCCCTGAGTTCCGCAAGAGCTTTCGGGCTGTCAGTGTCTTTAAAAAGTAGCAGCGGCGTACCGCCTGCGAGTATCAAACTCGTCTTTCCATTCCTGACGTATCCTGAAGCGATATCCACAGCCTTAGAGAACCGGTCAGGACTTACATCAGTGGCAGACATGCTTGCAGAATTATCCAGTACTATCACTGTGCTGCCGTATGGAGCATTAATAGAGAAATATGGATCAACAAGGCTCAGGACAAGAATGGTTATTGCAGCAAGCTGGATAAGAAGAAGCGGGTCACGGATAAGTGTTTGAAAGAATGACCTGAACCCCTTCTTTTTCCCGGCAGAAATAAGCAGCATGAGCGAGGGTATTTTGAGACTCTTTGGCTTCGGTTTGAGCAGGTATAATATAATAACAGGCACAAGGAGCAGCAATAATATCAGGGATGAAGGGTTTTCCAGCATATCAATCCTGAACTGTGAGATTTGTAAAATAATTTTTCACGATCTGCTGATATACTGCAGGGACTGCTTCCTGATACATCTCAGAAGATGACGCTTCAGGCGGGAACAGATTTGAATACCCGGAAACCTGTTTTCCATCTCCCCGGACATTGGGTTCACTTCCCTGGCTGCGATATACCAAAACGCCCAGGGAATCATTCCCTATCTTCACAACGGACGGTTCTTCAAAGATATCCGGGGCTGCGCCGCTTCCTGTCCTTTCCGGAAGTCTCACGGCGCCGGGACTTTCAGGCTGCATTGGATTTTTAGGGGAATGGATAAGCGCAGAGGACAGTACGAAAGTTACGAGCAGAAGGATAACAGCCGTCCTTATACCGAGACGCGATGTGGATATGAACGAAGAATATTTCACAATGTCCATATCAGAATTGACCGAAGCAGCAAGGTCATCTACAACAGCATTTTTCTCATCCCTGCTGTCGTAAAGGGCGCCGAGCCGTTCCCTGAGTGATGGATAGCGTTTTTCAATGAGCTTTATTATGTTCGCATCAGTCCTGTATTTTAACGCTATCAAGAAAAACAGTACTGGCGGCAGGAACAGCGCCCACGTAGAGCTTATTCCGGCATACGAAAGAACAACAAATAGCGATAAAAAGATAATTACGGCATCCAGGGCGGTCTCTACAACCCTGAACCTGATAAGGACATTTTTAAGTTCATTGATTCTTATTATAGGTTGATACATGGTCAATAGGTTTTGAGCTTGCTCAGTTCATTCTGGATGTTGTCGATATCCTGCAGTATGACAGTTTTTTGTGCGTCGTTTTTAACATCGGTTTTTAGCGTGTCGATCAGTCCCTGAAGTCTCCCGATCGATGCCGTATGCTTTGCCAGCACTTCATTTGAGATCAAGTTGTTTGTGTTCGCCGTATCATAGTTCTGCTGGCATTCGAAAAGCTCCTGCTGGAGGGAAGAAAGCTCCCTGTTGATTTCCTCAAGTTCACGCGTTTTCGTATCCAGCTTTGCAGCAAGCGCAAGTTCCCTGTTCGCGGATACATTGAGTTCGCTGATATTATAGTACATGTCTTTCTGTTTTATCGTAAGATTTATTAGAGTATGATTGAAATCCTCGAAAGATTTTTCGTAACCCGACTTCATGTCATTGTATCTCAACTGGTAAAAAACAGATGTGCCGACAAGAGCCAGCAGCAGGATCAGAATAATATAGATCAATTTTAGATTGACATCTCGTTCCATCATATAAAAATAGGTTAATAAGGTACTTATAACCAGCGTCCTCTCTCTATGCTCCGATTTCTCATCTTCAGGTTTGAGATATTATAGTCTTCCGCCAAATTTTTGAAAATTGCAGATTTGCTGCATCAAATCCAGTGCATCTTATCGGTTCGTGGGATTTAGCGCTCTTCCTGTTTCTGAGTTTCTCATGTGTGGTTGCTTCGGCAACATATCGGCGCGCGGGATTTTATGGTTTTGGTGTTATTATTTTAGAGGATAGCCAGATTGCAATAGATTTTCAAAAGCTGAACATAGTAATTCGTGCATGTGCTGAATTGCGCCGCGTCCTTATACTATTCATATTATGTTTTTCGCATAACAATCGATCAAGTTTGATTTTCATATGATTAGCGGAAAACTATAATATGAGCGAATTTATAGTACGGAAAGATAATAAGATTGAAGAATGGCGATATTCGAATTATTCGTATCCTACGGCATGATAGGGCTTTTTGCCATTGGTATTATTTCATCCATCATCCCCATACCAACGGAACCCGTGGTTCTGGGATTGCTTCAGGTCCGGGAAAATCCCGAATTGGTTTTTATGGTTTTAATAACCGGCTCCATACTGGGAGCTTCCCTGGGCTATCTGGCAGGAAAGTACGAACTTAGAAGATTCATACCATTCCAGGATGCAGAAAAGGAAAAAAAGGTGCAGAAGTACTTCCGTGAATACGGGGGGTTATTACTCCTGGTCTCTCCCTGGATCCCGGTAGTGGGCGACCTTGCCCCGATGGTAGCCGGGATCGAGAATTATGACTCTAAGAAGTTCTTTATAGTGATAACAGTTGCAAAAATCATAAAAGGCATAGGTATCATCTATATGTCCATCAATGTTATTGAATGGTGGACAGTGTTTACAAAATAGGTACGGATATTGTCAATTTAACTATTAGAGAAAGATAATTAAAGCAATGAAGATATTGTTAGATGAAGTTGTCCTGACAGGATGGCATTGTTAATGAAAAATGGGGAATCAATAACGATAACGATCATAATTCCAACCTATAATGAAAAAGAGAATCTGCCGATATTAGTTAAATCAATTTTTGATGTTTTTCAGGAAAATTTTTTGCAGGGAGATGTCATAATCGTGGATGATAATTCCCCGGACGGTACAGGAAGAATCGCGGATGAACTTTCTTTAAAGAATAATAAGATAAAGGTGCTTCACAGAAAAGGCAAAGAGGGGTTGAGCAGTGCTGTGATGGAAGGATTCCGACATGCTACCGGTGAGATAATCGGCGTGATGGACGCTGATCTAAGCCATCCGCCTGAGGTTATACCGGAGCTTGTGCGGCCGATCCTTGAGGGGAAGTCGGATTTTGTCATAGCTAGCAGGTACAATAATAATGAGAAGATCGAAAATTGGCCTATCACCAGGAAGATATTAAGTCGCGGGGCGACCTTACTTGCAAAACCATTATCAAATGTAAGCGACCCGATGAGCGGGTTTTTCTTTATTAAGAGAAATGTTATAGAATGTATTGACCTTTCTCCCATCGGTTATAAAATAATGCTCGAAATCCTGGTCAAAGGAAAATATAATGGGATCAAAGAGGTTCCTTTTTCTTTCAGGGACAGATATAAAGGCGAAAGCAAATTAGACGGAAAGGAACATTTGAACTATTTGCACCATTTGGTGAGATTGTACCTTTATATTTTTAAAAGATTGTTAATGGAAAGGAAAACATGAAAATTTGTATAGCATACCCCCCTATATTGAATAATGGCAAATATCCTCTATTAGGGCAGAACAGGCAGTTCAGGTATTCAAGCTCTGAAGCTGTAAGGATCTATCCAATAGTGCCTGCAACGGCTGCCACCATGCTTCAACAGAACGGCTTTGATGTACTGTTTCTTGATGGAATAAATAAACGACTTCCGTTGAGTTCATTTGAAGAAAAGCTAAACGATTTTGATCCTGACCTTGTCATGATCGAAACTAAAACTCCTATTGTCAAACAGCATTGGAAATATATCGATAAAATAAAAAAGGAAAGAGACGTTATCTGTGTAATGGTGGGAGACCATGTTTCAGTTCTACCTGAAGAATCTTTAAGAAATAGCCAGGCAGACTATGTTATAACCGGGGGAGACTATGATGCAGGTTTATTGAACCTTTGCCAGCACCTCTCAGATGGAAGACCTGTTAGCGGTGGTGTCTGGTACAAAGAAAAAGGACAGATAAAAAACACGGGGGAACCAGTTTTTATATCGGATCTGGACACACTGCCCTTCATCGACAGGAAACTGACCGAATGGGAAACCTATGGAGAAGCATACCTGTACAAACCGGTTACTTATATAATGTCGGGACGCGGATGCGGGGGAGGGCCGCGTGGAGTAGGAACATGCGGTTTCTGCGTCTGGCAGCATAACTTATGGAAATGTGGGGCACGTCTGCGATCACCGGAGAACGTGGCAAAAGAAATTGAGCATCTTGTCAATAAGTACAAAGTAAAAGAGATATTCGATGATAATGAAGGGGGAGCTGTGTGGAACAAGGTTTGGCTGAGGCAGTTCCATTCCGAAATGAAGGAAAGGGGTTTGCTCGGCAAGGTAATGCTTTCTACTAACGCAAGGGCGGATACTCTTGACAAAGAAACCTGCAAGCTCCTGAAAGAAACTGGTTTTCGTCTGTTAAAAGTGGGTCTTGAATCAGGCAACAACGAGACGCTAAAGAAGCTGGACAAAAAAGAGACCATAGAGGACATAAAAGAAGGCGTTAAGAACGCCAAGGACCACGGGTTGATAGTTATGCTGACAATCATGGTAGGATATCCATGGGAGACCCAGGATGATGCAGAGAGGACATACCAGGCAGCACGGGAATTAATGCTGTACAAAACCAGGTTCGGAAACTCTCTGCAGGCAAGCGTTATAGTTCCTTATCCGGGCACGCCTCTTTATAATGAAGCTGTTGAAAAGGGGTGGTTTATAGTTGATCCAAAAGATTATGAGAAATTCGATATGTCGGGACCAGTTCTTAAATCCCATTCTTCGCCATTTGACTGGTGTGACAAGATGTGGGGCATCCATAAAGAGCCCATGTTCATTACGAAATCGATGCTGACGCTTCGGTCGTTGAATGATCTGAAACTTGCATACACGGGATATAAATCAGTGTCGGGGCATAAAAAGGATTTTTAGCAAATATATATGAAAATTCCAGGAATTATAGGCAATTAGCTGCGATTTATGAAAAAGTATAATATAATAATAATTTATTCAAGGTCTATAGAAAGTGGTGGGGCGCTGAGAGCTTCATATATAGCTGAAAATTTATCATTACGCGGGCACAATGTTGATTTCATTAAACCCTTGAAAAGATTGCCATTTCAGTTAGATTTTCCAATTTCTTTATTTTACTATGTGTTTAAGACATTCTTCAAGCAGTGCGATTTTGTGATTGTAATAAAACCGTATCCCAATACGTGTATTCCTGCCATTCTAAAAAAATTGCAAAACACGAAAATCATTCTGGATATTGATGATCTGGATTACGCTTATAGAGACGGATTTATGGTGCATATTGGAAAATTGTTACAAAAACCTTTTCCGAGATTTTTTAATGCAATCACGGTCCATAATGAGAATTTGAGAGAACTCCTAATAAAAGAATGGAAAATACCAGAACAGAAAATACATAGTTTATCCCAGGGGATAGATCTTAGACTTTTCGATGAAAAAAATATAGACTATAACCTTAAGAAGAAATTAAATCTTGAGGGGCGGCATATAATTGTTTTTACAGCGCATCTTGATGTCTCTACAGACATGAAACCCATATTTGAAGCCTTTAAAATTGTGTGTAAAAGAATTGAAAATTGTACACTTGTAGTGGCGGGCAGGGGACCATACCAAAAGAATTTTGAAAAACTCGCTAAAAAAATGGGTTTAGAATCAAATGTTATTTTCACGGGGCCATTTGAAACTAAAATCATACCGAGCTATATCGCGCTTGGCGATGTATGTATAGTTTATTATAAAGATAGATTGGCAAATCACTACAGAACTTCAATGAAGCTCAGGGAATATCTGGCTATGAAAAGACCGGTAGCTTGCAATGATATCGGAGACCTCAAGCAATTTGAAGTATATACTTACCAGAGTAAAACAGATGTGCAGGACTTTGCAGATAAAATTATTGAGGCTCTGACAGATAAGAATAATAAGTCTATCCATGGTTATGACTTTGTTGTGAAGAATTTTTCCTGGGAAAAAATAATAAAAAACTTTGAAAAGGACACGCTAGATCCACTACTAAGCATCACTTAATGCTTTCTTATATACGTCTAATGTTTGTGCAGCCACTTTCTCCCATGTAAAATTTTCTAACACCCTTTTTCTGCCTTCTTTTCCGAATCTCATTAAAGTGTCCTCATCAGATAATAGGCTCTTTATAGCCAAATATATCGACGTTGGGTCAGCAGGCGGAACAAGAAGCCCCGTACGTCCATCCGCAATAACATCCTCTACGCCGCCAATATTTGTTCCAATGCATGCCTTGCCGCAAGCCATGGCTTCAAGATAGACTATCCCAAATCCCTCCATGAGAGAGGGAACAACAAAAAGGTCGCATGCTGCATATATTTTAGGCAAATCCTTTGTATCGACACGACCCAGAAGAAATATTGATTCGGATAAGTTATATTTGCTTATAACAGCCCTTACATGATTTTTTAAAGGTCCATCCCCTACAACTATTAGTTTCAGTTCAGGAAAATCAATAATAATCTTTGAAAAAGCGGAAATAAGATATTCTATACCCTTTTGGAAATCCAGTCTGCCTACAAAAAGAATAACTTTTTCTGACTCGATATTCAATTTTTTCCTGAATTCTGTTCCATCGATATCAGGGTTGAATGTATTTATGTCAACAGCATTTGGTATCACGCTGATCTTGTTTGGCTGGATACCGTACTCTTCTATTACACTTCTTGCAGTATAATTACTTACTGCAATTAATCTATCCGCCCTTTTACAGAGAATTTTGCTATTAAATTCCAGATAATTTATTTTTCTATGAAGAGCATATTTCAAATAGTCTATATTGTTTGAATTTGCTTTGTATATCCGTCTTTCCTGTGCATAGGGATGATGTATTGTTGCGATTACCGGAATCTTTTTTCTGCGAGGGGTTATAATCTCGTTGTAATCGCTTGTGTTGTGTATTATGTCGATTTTTCCAGTCATGTTTGACTCAAGGATTTTGTTAGCATAAAGACTGAAAGAATACATTTTTGGAAGAACTCTAGCTTTTGGTAACCGTATAATCTTCAAGTTTTCTTCATATGAAATTGCAATACTCTTTTCAGAAGTAGTTATCACTGTAACTTCTGCTCCGAGATCATCCAAAGCGGATGCTAAACCTGATGCATAAACCGCTTCCCCCCCAATCTGTGGTGGAAACTCATAGGTAATCAAACATACTTTCATTAGTTGTAGAATGTAATCAACCACTTATTGAACTTTAAATTCCTGAATTAAATTTTTAAAGGATGTATAAACTTGTGTATGCTCATTGTTGTTCAGAGATGATATAAATAAAGATGAATCATCAGTATATTCAACAAATTTCCCTGTAAAAAATGGAGTGATGACTTTCATATTGTGCATCTGCCCATAATAGGTTATGACTTGAATCCATTTGGAATCTATGGTTTTCATAAATTCATGTGAACCCATGACTTGCTTATCTTTAGAAGCAGTTACATCCATTACCCAGGTTTCCAGTATCCACGTCTCTTTTCCTTTCGAATTCGCATAATCAATTGTCTTACCGACAACATCGCCATTTCCAAGGTAACCAGAATATTCAGCATAAATCCCGCTCATATCATATATATTAAAACCAATGATATCTACGTTGTTGATATTCGAAGCCAATTGTAAGAAATTGAGTTCCTGTTTATGTCCAGCAACAGCAGTTTTTGTGTTCGGGCTCAATTGTTTTGACAATTCAGAAATTTTTTCCACTGTGGCTATCCATTCCTCATCACTTGCAGTAAAGCTGTGCTTTGTTTCCATAGTTGATGGTTCTATTAAAATACCATAATAATCAGGTTTTATTGAAGCTATAATATTTTTTGTGTAATCGGTTAATTCCTGTTCGTATTTATTGAGATCCATCGGTGTGTTGTCAAAACGAGCACCTATAAAAAGTTTTTTGCCACCTGTCCGTATCGTTTTTATAAGAGTGTCATACCTTTCTTTTTGAGAAATATAATTATTTGGGCGAATATATAGTACGATGATATTAGCATTTGTCTTTTCTAATATATTAAGGAATTTTAAATCAAATTCCTGATTTGATTTGACAAACATATCATCACTTGAAAATACGTCATACACCGCAAAATCCATAGGTTTAATTTCGGTCGGTTTCCACTCAGCCAGTTTTACATCGAGCCACAATGTTGTTTTATCATTGAAATCTTTATACTCATTGGGTACATTTACAATTGCTGGAGTAACACCACCTGGTTTTTTGGATTCCCTTAATTTCTGGAATGCCTCGTCAAGATATTTACTTGCAAGATTATAATCCCCACTTTTATAGGCCTGGTTAGCTTTTAGTCCTAAATTTTCAGTTTCATTTAATTCATATCCCTGAGAAAGTTTATCCTGATATTGCTTCTGTAACTCAAATAACCTGTTGTTTACCTGATCCTTCGTAGTAGCTGATGTCTCTCTATTAATACATCCACTGAGTAAAGAAAGTAAAACTAATGCTATTATCACCAAAACATACTTCCGCATAGTAAATCTCCAGATGTTTATGATTTTTTATATTTTCATTTCTCTAATGCCACATAAATCTTTGTACCGGGAGAGCGGCATAAATGGTTTTTTATAAATAATATGAGCAGTGTTTTTAAATGGCATTATGTATATGTATAGTTCCGTTCTATAGATTATGGATGTATGTTGTGAATACAAGATATAAAATTATTATAGTCAGCATATTGATAATAACGGTTAACATGATAACTGCTGAGGTTGCATCAGCCAACGATGGTAATGCAACTGGCGAGATAGACCATCATACTTTCAAGATAAGCATACCCAGTCAAATGAGAGTTGGAGAACCACATACAGTGAAGGTTTTCGTTCGGAATACCGGTGATACGACAAATACGTTTCGTGTCACATTGACCTCACATGAAACAAAAACTACATCAAAAGTTTTTACTGGAGGCATGTTCCCAACTGGAGAATTTATCTCTCCCAGATACGATTCATCAGTTATTGTGCTGAAAGGTGGAGAAGCTCGAAGACTGGAGTTTAATATCGTTCCAATAAAACCATATATAGGAAATCTTGATGTATCTGCAGATTTATTCCTGGTGAGATCGAAGCAGTTTTTACCCGGCGATTTAATACTGTTGGATACTGCCAGCGAAGAAATTCGTGTTATCAAATCTGCTTTCACCGAAGAAGAACAAATTTTGATCAAAGCTATAATTATTATAATATTTGCATCAATATTTATTACATTATTTATTAAAAAAAAATAAATAACATATTCAATCCGACTTTCGCTTGTATAATAGTATATCATTTTCGTACGATATCAAATCATATTTTTCCAGAATCATGTTCTTATCGGAAATTGTTGCATATGATGAGAATGAGTAAAAAGCAACAATAATATACTTCGGTTTTATTGCGTCTAGCAAATCCAGATTGACTTTAAGACGTATCATTTGACTTTTTTTCTCAAGTTCATAAAGTGGCACTATCGTGACATATTTCAAATCATACTTATTAATATAATAATAGAGCATATCTATTTTATCTGTGGCTATGGAATCATGAATACCAATATTTTCTTTTATATTTAAAATGTGTTTTTCGTATCCTACTTTTATTGATTCATTAACGAACGGAGAAAGAGCGCCAATATATATATAAGATAATAAAAATAATCCTACCATAAGAAGCACAAGGATCTTCATAAAAGACTTAAAATATTGTCCTTTTGAGGGTGTTTTTAATTTTATATTTTTTGTAAAATTAAAAGTCATGTTGGATAGCATAATAAAAAACAATGGAACATTCCAGAGCAAATAATACTGGAACCTTGTACCGAATAACGCTGCAAAAGCATTAAAAGCCAGAAAGGCAATTAGAATAAAACTTTCACGGGGTTTGGTATGAAGAGAATGATACAAATAATATAATATAGTCAATGGTAGAAGAATATACGCCACAAATTCAAATAAAAATAACCATGGAATACTCATTGTGGCAATACTTCCAGAACTTATTTTAAATCCGTTTGTAATATCCGGAGTCGCATCAATTAATAGTCCAACGTAATTATTATATCCATGCAATATTAAATCGGGGATCCCAAATTGACTTACACTTTTATAGCCTGCGAACTGCAGTTTGTACCTCTCAAATAACTGCCAGTATAAAGGATTGACGCCGTACAGGATTAAATCTATTAACACTGGAGAAAAAACCAGGAAGGATACAATAATAATGACTAAATGCTTTTTCTCAATCAATGATCTCCATCCTAACCTGAAACCTTTCCTATTGATCCAGAGTAAATAACAAATAAGGATTGGATATAAAAGGAACGCTGAGTATTTTGTATCATCTCCCAGCCCAATAAAAATCCCTGCAATGGCAGCATAAAGTAATCTATTTTCTGAATAAGCTCTCCAGATAAAATACAAGGCAGCTAAAATAAAAAAAATTAACATTGTTTCCAGCATTACAGTTCTGCTATACAAGATATGGTAACTGCTAAAAGCTAGAAATAATGCGGATAATAAACCAACCCATCTATTATAGATGGCTTTCCCCAGAAAATAAAGAACTACTACATCTAAAACACCAAAAAAGATAGGCACTAGCCTGAATACTTCTAAGCCGCCCCAGAATAAATATGTAAGAATTGAAAGTAAATATGGAAATAACGGTGGTTGAGCATACATCTGGTCAGGGGGCCAACCCCATCCAAAAGCAATGATAGAATACGCGTAATCAGAGTATATCAGCTCATCTGGCATTAAAGATAGTTTAGTATAATTTGGCAGTCTCAAAAGAGCGCTAAGAATAATCAAGAACGAAACTATCCACAAATCTGTATTGGAATTTTTATTTTCTTTATTTATTTTGCTCACCCAGCTAATAATGCAGTAATTTCTTCATTCAATCTATTTTTAACTGAATGATAATTATTGTTTTTCATAAACTTATCCCTGATCTTTTCTAAATACATGGAAGATGAATTCTCCTCTAAATATTCTATCGTCCTTGCCAGGTCTATTGGAGAAAATGTGGGACATATTAATTTCTTATCAATCTCTCCAAGTAATTCGCTAGGCCCAAGCGTAGGGGTTGTTATAACCGGTTTTCCAAATGACAGTGCTTCAATTATTATCTGCCCGAACTCTTCAAACCGGCTGGATGAGATAAAAAAGCTGCACGAAGATATAAGAGATAAGAACTCTTCTCTCGGCAGAAAATGTATAAACTCTACATTTTCAGGTAATACGATACCCTTCTTAAGCAAATATTTATTTGCACGTTCCCTGTTGATACCCATTACGATAAGTTTTTTTCCGGAATTAATTATGTTCCACGATCCCATTAAAATATCAAATCCTTTTCTCTCCAGCCTTTCTTCCGGACAATACGAAAGCGCGAAATCACCATTGTATACCTTTACACCCTCCTGTTCTTTTGGATCTAGAACATACGGCAAATAGACCATTTTTCTGTTTATCTGATATTTTGATCTTAGAAAATTCATACCGTATTTTGTCAAAGAAAATATAAGGTCGGCTTCAAGGAATTTCTGACGCTCCAGACGATGCAGAATACTTGATCCAAAGTTTAAAGTATTCACCCCGAAAGGTAAATCGAAAGATGCAATGGTTTTATAATTTTTAAGCAATTGTTTATCCTGTAAGATAAGTGTTGCTGGGCAATAAAATTCGATTATTTGTGGCTTAAGAGTTTCCAAATTTTTTTCTAAATTTTTTTTATAATTGTACGCAATTCTTAACATATCCAGAGTGATCCGCATTTTGGGGCCACTAAAACTAACAATCTTTACAGAATAACCCAGATCCTCAAGCATCACTTTTCTCTGGTCAGTATAAATTTTCTGTCCCAGAGTTGCGTTCTCCGCTACAATTAAATAATCTATATTCTGCATTTTTTATTTTCACAATTATTGCATCATGTAAATCTTATCAATCGTGAATCAATTTGTTTAAGCATATTTTCACTCAAAAAGTGTATATTTCTTGACATTTGATTCATTAATTGATTCATGGAGTTAAGGTACCTATTTAATTTAAGTACCCAAGTCCTTTTAATCTTTCTTTTATTCGTGCTTCATCATCTTTAGAGAGTTGCTGTTCTTTATTTGAACGATTCTGAGGCTCATTTGAAGATTCAACCGTTTCTGGGGGATGAGAGTAAAGGTATGTTTTATCAAACATTTCCTCAAGAAGTGATCCGTCCATATCATCGGGTATTGGAATACCCAATATATACAGTATAGTGGGCATTAAATCGATTATTTCAGCTTTGTTGATCGTATAAGACCCCTTGATCCCATTACCTTTTGCGAAAATAATCCCGTCTTTAGCATGTGTTCCTGATCTTTTCAAATTCTGAGTTGTGAACAAACTATCATTGTTATTGTCTGAGGGTATAATTTCCAAACATTCAATATTATCTATTCTGCATACCAGGTCAGGAAGGATATCCATGTACTTCCCTGAGTACACTTCCTCTTTCTTAAGAACCTCTTTAACAACAGCCTCACCACTATCCGGATCCTTAAGATTCAACAATTCATGGCGAATAGTATCTCTCAATGATTCATACTCTTCCCCCGGTTCAACTATCCCGTTAGGCTCCCTTCCTTTCAGATTAATATAAACCATTCCCCAGCCGCTGATGGAGAAGGCTTTTGTTTTAGTCCAGTCAAAATCGGAAATATTGTAATCATTTGACGGTACCATCCCCCTTAAAAACTTGGGAATTTTATATATGATTTTATAAAGTTTGGATTTTATAAGGATGCTGTATATTAAGTCTTTCTGAATCCCCATCCTTGCAAGAGTTTTGCTGCCTTTTGATTTTTCTTTTAAGGTTAAAAATCCTAAATTTTTCAGGAATTTGTGAATATAGAAATATTTTTTTAAAGATGCACCACCATGATCAGACATTATAAACACTGTCGTATTTTCATCGATCTTAGCAGTCAATTCACCGATAAATTTATCCACTTCCTGATAATATTCATATATGGCATTACCATACTTTTTAGCTTTTTCAGAGTCATGCTGCGGGTGGGTGGGATCCATATATTTCCAAAACATGTGCTGGATGTAATCTGTCCCTTCAAACACAACCATAAAAAGATCCCACTCGGTTGTATTCATCAATTTAAGAGCAACATCTTTCCTTTTCCGTTCTGTAGCATAAAGATCCGCAAGTGCAATATCTTCCCTGTCAGTTACATTCAATTCCGTTATATGCATCTTATAACCAAACTCGTTTAGGAGCTTGCTGCGTAACTCTTTGGGATATGTGAACTCGCTGTCTGTGCCTGGGGTTCCCAGTCCTGTGATCATAAAACCGTCAACTTTTAGGGGGGGATATGTCATCGGCACATGCATGACGCCAACTTTCATCCCTGCCTCACTGACAACTTCCCATAATCTTTTGCTTCCGCTCATTTGAGTGGTCAATACCGATAAATCTATTCCGCCCTCCTTCCTTGCCATTTCTGTATCTACAGCCGTTGTCTCATAATTATTTGTAACTCGCTGAATAAAATCAATGCAGCCGGTATTTCCGGGGTTCTTTCCCGTCATAAATGCAGACCACGCCGGTGCTGTAGCTGCTGGAATTGTCGACCTGAGCCGTCCACTTGATCCTTCCCTTTTCAATCTATATAAGTTCGGCAGTTCTTTTTCAGTCAGTTTATCTATAATGCTTGGCTCACCGCCATCAAGACCAATAATTATCACTTTGTTTTTAGATTCTTTTTTCATTAATTTTCCCTCCTTAGATTATTTAAGTATTATATTGTGAATCTTTTTTGTATGCTTTCCAGCCGTCAAGGAAATAAAAAATTGAATGACCGGAAAAAACCATCATGATTAGCGAAATTATTAACCCGATTTCAGGGACGAAATAATAAAAAGGCAAAATGATAAATAACAAATAAAAAAATATGGACATGAATGTATATTTTTTGACCTTCGAGATGTCTGCCTTCACGATCCATGTATGAATTCCGCTTGTTATATCATTTTGATAATCAAGCATTTGATGACCTAACTCCATAATTAATCCAATAAACAGAGCCCAACCCATTAATATCCCAACCAACTCTGGTCTTGCATCTACCATGAGTCCGAAAATAAGGATCATAACAGGTCTCTGAGGCAAAGTAGCGCATATCAATCCTGCAAGACCCCGGTCTTTAAGCCTGATAGGTTTTAGAGAATACCCTGACGATAAAATAAAAGCTACTATTCCAAGAATTGTTATCCTTATGTCATTGAGAAGAAGAGGAATTCCCAGACTCCCAATAGAAAGAAAAACCAAGATAATAGATAGATCTCGTTTATTAAAATAAGAAACCCCTTTATATTTTCCAACCATTGAATCGAATTTGCGATCAGCGTATGCATTGATGGCATAACCATAGCATGCTAAAAAACCCTGGTAAATTATAAAAACCACCAGCATTAAAAAAACATTATGATTGATTTTTGAATTAGTATAAAATAAATAGAGTAGTATTATAAAAGCAGCTCCAATATTCATTTGGATTTTATCGATCCATTCAGAAACACGAAATAATGTAACAATATTACTGAGAGTCTTACCAAAGGGTATATTTTCTAGAATTGTCACAAACTCGTTAGCCATAGTCTTATCCTTAAAGTTTAACTGATAATATTCATTGTTAATAAAATGTTTGTTTTTAGATATATTTATTTTTAAACACCGATTTTAGTGCATTCATTTCTTCTTTATTTACAATTAAAATAATGTAACATATAGAATAAATGAGGATCAAGATATAAAACGGTAAAAAATTCAAAATATGAATTATTGATAATAATAAAATATTAACTAACAAAACTTTCAAAATTAAGTTCATGAAATTTTGCCTGACAAGGAAATTATTAATAAAAATATAACCTAATATTGTTCCTAATGCTTCAGTTAAAACCATTGCAACACTTGTGCCGATGTAACCATATATTGGTATTAAAAAATAATTAAATAGTATTGCGAATATCGTCATAACTAAGGCTATATATGCGGATATTTTTTGTTTGCCTATTGAAACAAAAATATTATGGAACAAAGAATTTAAAAATGCAAATACCTGGGACCATATCAGAATTGACAGACAAACAGCAGCGGGCAAAAATTCCAGACCGTAACTATATCGAATAATATCTTCGGAAAAATATGCTATGTTGATGGCAATAGGAATTGAGATGACGATCATTAACCTGAAACTTGTTTCATATATTTTTATTAACTTCTCTCTGGAAAATTTGGCATATTCGGAAATAAGAGGATAAAGAACAAACATAAAAGATATTGGTATTATACTTAATGATGTGGCAATAGTAAATGCAGCAGAATAAATACCCACTTCAGTGATAGTTCTCATCGAAGACAACATTATTATGCCGATTCTATAATTTATTGACCTCAGAACAACGGTTATTCCTACAGGTATTGATTCAAACAGCAGGTTTCTGCAAATGCCAACATCGAATTTAAAAACATAATTTACTAATTTTTTTGAATAAAAAATTGTCGTTATAAAACCGGCGAATTTTGAACTGATGTAAGCAAATATTATAATATATAATCCAAGATTTAAAAATATCCCGATTAATGAAATTACTCCGAACACAATTGACTCAGATAAATTCCCGATAATCAGATATCCGATTCTATTTTCCACTTGAAAAATCGAAGCGCTTACAGCTCTTATTGAAGAGAAAAGTACAGTAACAGAGGCGATTGCAACAAGGATTATTATTTCTGTGGGGTAGCCCATAAAATTAATTAGCAATACTGCAACAATTATCGCAATAACTGACAGGACTGTTTTTAAGATTATACCATTGCTAATTATCTTGTCTGTAAGTGTTTTATTCTTTGATATTTCCCTTACAACGATCATATTTATGCCAAGAGAAGAAAAAACTTCAAAGAAGAAAAGAAACGTTATAATAAACGAATATTTTCCGTATTCCTCGCTACCAAGGTATCTGGCAACAAAAATTAAAATTATGAAACCGATTAAATTATATAATATTTGACCTATCAAATAATTACTGATATTTTTAAATATTTTATTAATAGGATTCATTTATTATTCCCGATTCGGTAAAAATCTACAAAGTAAATGCATAATATTAAAGATTTACAATTCTTAATATTTCCGTAACGATAACCCTATACAGCAATTATAAATTCATTTTTCAAATAGGGATATAAATGATTTTGCTGCTTGTATTTGATATTGGAATAATTTAAATATCATTTGCTGACCTTTGTCGGTATCTTCATATTTTTTAATAAATACTGTTACTGGTATTAATATTATGAAAAGGTACCCGAACGGTACGACCAGAATATCAATAATACTCGGTGTTAGCCTTGATGTAATTACGTCCCCTTGATTTAGGATTGAGACTGTATTTATAATATAGAATTGAAGCGAATAACTGCTTAACAACCCTGGAATAGTCCACATTTCAAGTCTTCCCATAAATAATAAACTGATAACAATAATAATTAGAAATCCTCCCAAATAGAAAAAAGCTTTAGATAATGCAATTAAAAACGTCAGTTTATTGGCAGTCAGGTATTCAACAAAATCCCCGCCATATTTCACTTTGTTTAATTTTCCAATGATTAATTTATTAAAAGGCTTATCTACTGTTGATAAAATATGAGAATCAATATAGATATCAGTAGTCAAATCTTCAACTTTTACAAAATCATTCGGCAAATATTGGTCTCCCTCAAATATTACTGCTGACTTTTCAGGAGAATCGACTTTTTTTATTATTATTAAATTATAATCGGTTTTATCGGGCAGAATATCCTGAATACCTTTGGGAAAAGATTGATATTGGATTGTTTGTGAACTTACAACTATACCGTTCTTTACAATATCCTCTTTGTCCACACTAGATACAATCGAATAAGGTAACAAGAAAATAATATACAAAACAATCAGAAATATCCCTACAATAAATTTACTTTTTGTCATTTTTATCCTCAGATTTTCTCTCTTTTTTTCTCTTACCATTAACAACAAAAATAATATTTATGAATATAATGAATAAAAATCCGCCTATTAAAGCTAATTTCGTTTCCGATGAGATAGGAATCAAGGGAATTGAAACTATACTCATAGGATATAGGTAAGAATATTCATGAGTATTTCCATTTACATCATCATAAGTTATTTGCACATCCAATCCATATTTTCCAATTCTTAAATCTGGATCAACATATATACCAAAAGATAAAGATGATGATTTCTTCGGGGATATTTGTCCTATAAAATTCTCCGTTTGGACCAGAAGGTAATCTCCGCCTTTTATGGCAACTCTGATGTTTTTGATATCATTTGTTCCTGAATTAGTTACCTGCATGGTCAGAAGCCCATTATCTCCCGGTTCAAGAGTTGGCGGATCAATAATAATATCATGAATGTATACCTTTGTCGATTCCTCAACAAGAATCCCGAATGTACTTTGTTTATTCACATGCCTGTTAAATATATCTTGGTATTCTATGGATAAATTGAAATTATATACCCGGCTAATAGCCATTTTATCTACGTATAAATCAAAATAGATAGCAGTGGTTTCATTTGGTTCCAGAGAATAAACATATTTCTCATTGCTTGTATTCTTGCTTGCAAAAGGCAGTTCGGCAGGTATTGATGTCTTTATTGATTTTATTTTTTCTGTTCCTATGTTCTTCATTAATACTTTTACCCTAAAATTATCTCCCGAATATATTTTTTCAGGAACTATGATATCTGTTATCTCGATATTATTACCTTCAGGGTTTTCGGTGACTTTAATTCCGACAAGAAGATCTTCCTGGCTTTTTACTGACCCATCCTTGACAACTGACCAGAGTATAGTAAGAGGTATATAGTATGTACCTCTTGGGGTGGAATCTTTTATGCTGACTTCATAATTAACATTAAAGTTCTGGTTTGGACCTATTTCATTTGCAACGTATTTTTGTAGCTCACGAATAAATTTTAATGGATTGGCTTTATTTGAATCGATTACAGTCGATACATCAAATGCTGAATATCCAAAAATATTTTTTATAGTAATATTGATGATCTTAACATCAGAAGGATAAAATTCTATAGGCGAAGCATCAGTGACTACAAATTGGTGATATTTTACCGGTTCAACTTGACCTGGTAAAAACACACCTTCTGCTCCATTCGCCATTTGGATGGTTAAAATTATAATAATTAAGAAATAGATACTCTTATATTGCATATAAGTTGTGGTTAATATTCACATTGTGTAATAAACTTTATGGACAAGATTAAAATGGAACTGTAAATCCTCTACATTTATATTTAAAGTTGATTTATCCGTTCAAAATTCTTGAGAGATAGCATTTTCAAATGGACGTTCGGTCCTGATATGATCTGGATAAAATAATCAAGGTCGAGAAGTATGCCAAAGATAGAAGCAAGAATTGCAAGCCGGTTCGTTTCTTTGATGCCGAGGTTAAAATATTTCCCCACCAGGTATCCGAAAGCGAAAGTTAAGCCAATATGCATGCCAATAAACATTTTTTCTGTTTCAGGATAATTCCCGTATTCTTAATTGTTTTGGAGTCGGTAATATCTTTGAATCAAGCACATATTTATGATTATAATAATCATTATGAAAAAGTTATATATCCTATGAGTCTCTAAAGAAAATTGTTCGTATCAAAAAGAGGAGACTTAAACTTATGAGCTTGAAAAATCCGAAGAAACATCCAGCGTCATTATTTTTTTTACTGGCTGTACTTATGTCTCTTAGTGCGGTAATCCCGACCGCGCTTGGAGCAAATATTGATTCGTGCACAACGATTTCCACACCGGGCGTCTATACACTGACAAAGAATATATTGGACAGCAATTCCCAGAACTGTATTTACATTAAGACAAATGGTGTTGTTTTCGATGGCGCTGGCTATATGATCGATGGTACAGACGCTTCGTATTCCAATGGAGTGTATGTTTACAAACATTTAAAAATTCTCAACAATGTAACCGTGAAAAATGTAACCCTGAAGGATTGGAATAAAGGAATTTATTATAAATATGCATATAATGGAAAATTGGAGAACAACAATGTAATTTCCAGCACCCAGGGAATTTATATAGAGTCATCCGGCAACAATAACTTAAAAGGCAATGTTGTTAATTCAGACAGCACCGGGATCACCATTCTCTCCTCCAGCGACTCAAACATTCTTGTCAACAATACAATTATAACCTCAGGCAAAAACGGTTACGGACTCCACATCGAGTCATCAGGTTCAAATAACATAACAGGGGGTTCAATCATTGCAAAAAATTCGTATGATTACTATCTCAGGAATGCAGGCAGCACGAATTATTTCAAAAACACCAATTTCACAGCGGCGCGAAGAATATCGTTCTCGGATACGGCATCATACTTCAATTACAGCAATGAGACCGGTGGGAAGTCCTGGATCAAAACGAGCATCTCTGCGGCTGGCTATTTGAACAGGACTCTTTTTAACTGGAACATATCGTTGATGAAATTTATTGATACGAATGGAAGCGCTAACATCATCGCCAACTATACTATTTCCGGTTTATTGGCGAACAGCACATATAAGATTTACAACACTTCACAGGGGAGAGAGACCAATCCTTACACGCTTACTTCAGACTCACGCGGAAACCTCAGGAGCTTCACTATCGCGTTAAAAGGCGCCACTGAGATCAAGGTTCAGGTTTATAAGAACGCAACAGGCAGCAACCTGACAATCTTCGATATCCAGATTAAAAATGCGATCAAGAATGCGGCGGTAATAACCTGGCAAACCGGTAAGCTATCCGATTCTATGGTAAGATATGGAAAATACAGCATTAATTATACGCTCCATGGATATAATTCAAGTCCGGCGACCAACCATTCAATAAAACTGATCAACCTGTCTCCTGCCACTACATACTATTTTGTCGTTAATTCGACCGACCAATCGGGGAATTCCAGCGAAAGCCGGGAATTGAGCTTTACGACCCTGAGCGTATTCAATAACCAGAGCGTTGCTGTTGTTTACGAAAGGGTTGCAGATAAGATGCAAAATGATATTGGGAGAAATATGACAAACGAGACAGAATTACTCAGCTCCATAAGAACAGATATCATATTCAGGGGCTGGTGGCACGAAAGGATGATCCTGGACAATTGCACCCAGCTTTCAAATCCATCACAGCGGCAGCAATGTGATGCATCAAGTATGACTTACGAGTATCTTAATAATTCAACTTCGGCGATCAAGAAAAAGCTTCCCGACAGCATCTTCATAGGGGCTGTACCTGCGCAGCAACTTTACAGTATGACCTATAACCCGGAAACTCACCAGTTCGTGCAATATCCTGATACATGGTACATGGCTCTGGACCCCGCTAAATTCGGAATTGCAGGGATCACCAAAGAAGAGTTCCAGTGTGAATATGCCAGGAACAGGACATGGCTGAACGAGACTTATGACTGCGCATATTACAATCCTGCAAACGCGACCGCTTACTTCCCGGACATAACCAATGAAAGTTTCAAGTCTCTTCTTCTGAGCCTTGCAAAAAAGCAGATCGATTCAGGAGCGGATGGAATCTGGTTTGACGGGCTATTATGGCAGGCAAAGGTTCTGGCAGCATTGACCGGTGATGTGAATCATACAGCTGTTAACGCTTCTTATTCGGCATCTTTGAAAATCATAGACAGTGTCCATAACTATAAACAGGGAGTTTATGTCGGCTCGTGGGTGGAAGGGAAAAAATTCCCTTATCCACCGCTCAGTATCGATTTTACAACCGTGACACCGTCAAGAAAAGAGGTCATGAACCAGACATTTAATGAGATATCATGGAATTGGACTATTTCCTCGGTGAGAGAAAAAAATGGAGATATCCCGATTATCGCCTTTATCGACTGGTCGGATACCTCCAATACGCCGCTGGGCGCATTCAGCCAGAACCTGAGCAAAGAGAATCAGAGCAGCTTCTTAAGGGTGGCAGATGCCTTTTTCCAGAAAAAAGGCGTCATATTTGCCTATCCCATGCATGGCGGTTATCTGGGGAGTGATGCACAGGTACTTTCGTTCGGAAGGTATCCTTTCTACGACGCCCTTGCTCCGGAATCAGACACCTATGGCACGATCCGGGATCTATCCATGGCTAAAGCAGGGTATGGATAAAGGCACCATTACCCTGTACCACATGCTGATAAAAGATCACCCGATGGCTGGCCACGCATCAACAAGTCCGTATCCATAGTAATTGTCCCGGCCGGCAGTTCCTTTGTCGTCTGCATTCTTGATGAGCGCACGCCCGACCTGCGCATTCGTCAATGAAGTATTGTATGACCAGTACAGGGCTGCGACACCGCTTGCATGAGGTGTAGCCATGGATGTGCCCGCAGCATATGCATAGGTATTCCCTGGCCAGGTTGACAGGATGTCGTGGCTCGGGTTTCCATCGTTGCCTCCTCCCGGCGCTGCAAGATCTACAAAGGCTCCATAGTTGCTGTATGAAGCTCTATTTCCATTATACCCTACTGCCGCTATTGCCAGCACCCAGTTGTATGCCGCAGGGTATGTATTGAGCTGCATGCCGTCATTACCTGATGCTGCAAATGCAAGGGCTCCTTTTGTGTACACTGCGTATTTTGTTGCGTCTTCCATAGCTTTCGAGGGGAACCAGCTTCCGAAGCTCATGCTCAGTATCTTTGCGTCATGGTCTGCTGCATATGTTATGCCGCTGGCTATATCTGATGTCCATCCGCTGCCTCTTGCATCAAGGACTTTCACAGGCATCACTGTGATCCCTGGCGCCACGCCTACGACTCCCACATTGTTGTTTATTGTTGCTGCCACAATTCCAGCGACATGGGTACCATGACCATTATCATCCATTGCATTGGGGTCGTCATTGACAAAGTCCCACCCAATTGAGGCATTGACTGCACCAAGATCCTCATGAGTGTAATCCACTCCCGTATCGATCACAGCCACAATTACGTTTTTACTACCCGTAGTTACATCCCAGGTGTAGTTTGCCTGAATCATCCGCATTCCCCACAGTTCTGGATATAGTGGGTCATTGGGGACCAGAGCTATGCTATTTTCAGGCGCGATCGTTATATTTACCCGTGGAATGTTGATTCTTACATCGTCTTCGATGTATCTGGCATGTTTGATCACTGTTGCATCAGAAGCCAATGAGGCACGAAGATTTTTTGGTACGCTTACAACAATAGCGTTTATCGCAGGTATCTCTTTTAGTAACACTCCACTATGTTTTTTTATGGCATCCAATATAGCAGGTTTTGCATCGGATGAATCCATGCTTATTATTATTCTATCGGTATCTTCATTATTCAGACTTCCAATCGCGGGCATTACTGTTCCACTGAGAACAATGATCGCGATAAAAAGTTTAATCATTTCTCCCATATTATTTACCTCCTTTTATTTACGACTTGGTGATGTGAGTATAGTTCTATTCCTATATTTCTCTTTCTTTTATTTTAGCGAGATTATAAATGATTATTATCATGAGCATTATAATAATTAATAATGATAAATTATAAATACGTCCTAGGTTTACATTAGGTAATCAGGTGGAATAAAAATGGAAAAAACGGATAAACCAAACATTTCTATTATCATACCCTGCCCTCCTGGAACAAATCCGAAGGCAGTAGAACATATAAAAAAATTAAACTATCCTCATGATAAATTTGAGATTATAGTAGAAGAGGGTTACAATCCATCAGCCCAGCGAAACCGCGGAATAAAAAAAGCAAAAGGTGATATCATTGGCTTTACAGATGATGATTGCTCGATGGATCCGAATTGGTTGAGCAATACGATAAAATACTTCAGTGATGCTTCAGTCGGTGTTGTAGGAGGCCCAAATTTAACCCCTAAAGATGCGTCGTTTTTATCTCATTCCTTTGGGGTTGCCATGAGTTCGTATTTTGGGGCATCGTCAATGTCGAGCAGGTATGAGAAAAAATGTGTAAACGGAGAAGTGACTGAACAAAATCTTATTTTTAATAATATGTTCGTTAAAAATGAGATATTCAAGAAAGGGATATTTCTAAATGAGACCCTTTTTCCGAATGAAGAGAATGAATTTTTGAACCGTGTTTCAAAGAACAACTATAAACTAATATATGCCCCGGAAGTTTCAGTATATCATCCAAGAAAGGAAACTTTAAAGGGTTTTGCAAAGCAGATTTTTGGCTATGGTGCCGGAAGGGCGCATCAGATAAATTTGCAACCTGACAGTTTTAAAATACTTTATTTAATTCCAGCCATCTTCGTGTTGGGTCTTCTAAGCCTGCCCTTAAGTATAATGTTAAATTTAAAATCAGTTACTGAAATCATTTTTCTCTGTTTGATGCTCTATTTCATTATCTCTTTGGTAACAAGTCTTAAGATAGCAATCAAGGAAAAAAAAATTGCAATCTTTCCGATTATGCCATTGATTTTTTTAATCATTCATATATCGTACGGATTGGGCTTTATGTTAAAAACGATTAAATTGCAGAGCTGGTATCGCCTTAATAAACCGGTTGACGCCAGACATGTATAGTTTTTAGTTAGAAAAATATCGATTGGCTTTTTCTTTGATAATCTCACAGGTGTTCTGATAGACTTAGCGATTTAAGAAAATAAATATAAACATCAGAAAAAATTTCATCAAGGATTTTCAACTCTCTGAACTTTTTGTGCATGGTAACTAAAATCATTTTATCATCGCTGCAAAATCCGTTATCCTCGGTGACCCCATATCCTTAAAATCCGTGCTCCAGAACCCATAATTCGAATGGTCCCCGAAAATACCGATCTTTTCCATCCCATGATCCGACAGCACAATAAAACTATCCTCGATGGTTCCCGCGATCTCATCCAGGTCTTTATATATCATCTTCATCATTGTCCTGTTCCCGAAGTTCAGGTGACCTACCACGTCAGCCACGCTGAAATACCCCAGCACGAGATCGTGATTTCCATTGAGAGCTTCACTGAACTCCTTTTTGACCCTCCTGTGATGTTCGAAAGCAAGGTTATTATACGCCGCCCTTATTTTATTTTTTTCTTCATCTGTCTTTACATCAAAATAATTCTTAAGGAGCACACGTTCCTGTTCATGCTGCTCCCTGACATAGTTAAATCCAGGCAGGTCAATTATTTTCGGATCCTTGAAACGGCTGAAGAAGGTATCCTTCAGTTCTATCCTCGTATTCCACATCTCCTTATCTCCCTTAGCCAGTATCTCTTTCTCCATATTCTTCCCCGTCATAAAAGAGCTCCACAGCACCATAGTTCGTGGCTGCGAGAACTCCTTGATGTTGGTTTTCCCGTAGAACTTCTGCTTTAAGTTGGAGCAGTTGAACTCCTCTACAAGCGTATATTCCAGTGCATCGATGGCAAAGACTATCATTATTCCAACTCCGTGATGATCCCGCCTGCACAGGTGTCCTCTCTTCCGAGCACGAATCTTCCAAGCTCTTCCATCTTATTAAAGTTCTCTACGACAACTGGCTTATCTGTCCTGATTACGATACTTGCCACTTCCCTGTTATTTATTTCATTCGCATCCTCAGTGATCAACTCAAGAGTAGAAGAGTTGATAACCCGGCATATTTTCTCGATTTCGCAGTTTACTTCCTGTGTTGCGCAGCGGAATATCAGGCTTTCCCCCTTTCTAAAAGGAGTCCTGTCCATCCAGAAGACATTGGCTTTTATCCTGCTGGTTACTGTCGGCAGGTCGCCGTCGCTCACGATAACATTGCCTCTGTCAATGAATAACTTATCTTCCGTAGTAATTCCGATGCTCTTTCCTGCTTCGGCTTCCGTGACCTTCTTGAGATATTCTTCCACGCTCTTTACCCGTGTCTCTTCCCCCGAAGGCAGGACTTTGATCTTATCCCCTTTTCTTATTATGCCGCTCTCAACCCTTCCGGCTATGATGCGCTTATCGAAACTGTATACATCCTGCACAACATAGCGTAGTGGCTTATTATTCGCGCTTTCTTTTGTTTTGAAAGTATCAAGCGCTTCCAGAAGAGTTGGGCCTTTATACCAGTCCATAGTTCCCGTTCTATTGGCTATGAAATCTCCATTTTTTGCCGAAATGGGTATCACATAAGACGGTTTGATATTGATGTTGGACAGGAATTCCATGAGGTCTTTCTTCACGGTCTCAAACCTTTCCCGGTCAAAGTCCACAAGGTCCATCTTGTTGATGACCGCAATGACCTGCGACAAACCGAGCATTCCGAGGATGTAGGCATGCCTCTTTGTTTGCTCCTTCACGCCTTCTTCGGCGTCCACTATGAGCACAGCAGCTTCAGCCTGCGACGCGCCGCTTATCATGTTCTTCACGAACTCGACATGACCTGGGGCATCTATGATAACATAATCTCTTTTTTTGGTGCCGAAAAATGTCTGCGCAGTATCAATGGTGATGCCCTGGTCGCGCTCCTCTTCGAGATGGTCCATGACATAGCCGAACTCAATATCTTTTCCAAGACTCTCGCAGAGCTGTTTTATCTCCTCTATTTTTCCTTCAGGGAGTGAATTTGTATCATACATCAACCTTCCTATAAGCGTGCTCTTGCCGTGGTCAACGTGTCCCACAATTACGAATTTCAATTTTTCGTCGTTCATTTTTAGTTCCTCTTTTTATATTCTCCTGAATTAATTCAGGGGAATCAATAATTTATATAACGTAAATAGTCCCAGCAGTGTTGTCGCCACTCCTATTATCAGAGTAAATTGCTTCACAGGCATCCTTTTCACAGTATATACCGATATCGGTACTGATATCAGCGAGCCCGTGACAAGATAAGGAGCCAGCATCCAGTCAACATTCGTCCCGACGATTAAATAGGTAATAACGCCGATAAAACAGGTGGCGCCTTCAGACAATGCTGTAATGCCTATTGAATTTTTTGTCTCGACCCCGGACAGGATCTGTCCTGAAACGATGAGAGGGCCATATCCTCCGCCTGAAATGCCTTTATTAAAGGCGGCGAGCACTCCAAGCCCCATGATCCTTTTCCATGAGAACTCATTCCTGGTCTTGTGTTTTGCAACGATAATGATGCCCATTGCAATTACAATGAGGCTGATATACAATTTCAGATAAAATACAGGTAATGTTACTGCGATCAGTACCGCCACAAATACTCCGACTATGCTTGACATGACAAGGACAAATGCTACCTTGGAGGCAGGTGATTTAGGGATATAGCCCAGCTTTCCAAGTCTCTTGACGATACTGTGCTCGGTATCGTTCGTGAAATCAAAGGAAACATTTCCGGCTCTCTGGTGCAGCCTTGCAGCGAATATCCCTGAAATGAACTGGGATAACAAAATTGCAGGCACTATCTGAAGGGGCAAGAATCCCATCAGAAGCAGCAGCGGCGTCAGCGTGGTGCCGTATCCCATACCGATGGTGGCATCCATGTATTCCGCCAGTAGCGATATGAAGAAAACCCCGATGAGAACCGACTCGATTTCCATTAATTATCACATATATCCAAGCGCCCTTAATTTCTGCATCATATATGCCCTCTCTTTGTCCTGCGCACGCCCGCTGCGTTCAGCCACTTTTGTGGTCTTGAGCTCCTCAACGATTTTATCCACGGTGTCGGCTTCAGAATCCACAGGAGAACAGCACGGTTCGCATCCGATGCTCCGGAATCTCTTTCCGTTCTTTGCAAAATACAGGCTGACTATGGGGATTTTCTCCCTCTGTATGTACATCCAGATATCAAGTTCAGTCCAGTGAAGCAAAGGATGAACCCGAATATGCTGCTCTCCCTGCTGTTTGTTCTTGAACTGGTCCCACAGTTCGGGGGGCTGGTCTTTGTAGTCCCATTCAAACTGCTTGTTCCTGGGTGAAAAATAGCGTTCCTTTGCGCGGATACCGTGTTCATCCCTTCGGATGCCAAGCAGCAGCGCTTTGTATCTTAACTTATCTATGGTCTGCTTCAGAGCATCGGTCTTGAGATGCCCGCAGCATGAGAGTTTATCGCCTTCATTGGGTGCCATGCCCGCTTTTATCGAACCTTCATTTCTTCCGACTACGAGCTTCATTCCCCAATTTCTTGCCCATTCATCCCTGAACTCGTATATCTCTTTGAACTTGTAGCCCGTGTCGAGGTGCAGCGCAGGAAAAGGGACTTTACCGTAGAAGGCTTTTCTTACAAGCCACATCATCGTTGTGGAATCCTTACCTATGCTCCAGAGTACCGCGATATCCTTGAACTGCTTGTACGCCTCCCGTATTATGTAAATGCTCTGACTTTCTAATTTATCCAGATTGTCCATTTTTATTCTCCTATAAGTATCCAAGCCTTTTAAGTCGCTCTTTGATGATCTGAACTTCCTGTTCTGTGAGCCTGTCTTCTTCTTTCAGCCTGCCCGTGGATGCCAGTGTCCGCATGACGAAAACGATGAATTCTGTTGAGCTGGAGAAACCTGTACCTTCAATCATCTTTTGAAGGTTTTCGTAGAGTTCCTTTGGTATTTTAATCGTTACTTTTTCCTGCATAACACTCTATTAGTACTACAATTAGAGTGTTTATAAATGTTTGGTTAAAAAGATAATCAAAGGCATCGGGATCATTTACCTGTCCATCAAGGTTATCGACTGGTGGACTCTGTTTATGAAATAGGTGCGAATGTTATTTATATAAACATGCTAATATTGGATTACAATGCAGACATTGATAATCTGTATAGACCGTGACAACGATCTCGGGGAGAAGGCTGGTGTATCAAGCCCAATAATAGGAAGAGCAGATAATCTTGATGCCGCCATCAGGCTGGCTGCCGCAGACCCTGAAGATTCTGATATCAACACGATTTTCGGTGGAATCAAGGTATTTGACGAATTAGTCGCAGAGAAAAATGACGTAGAGATCGTATCGATAGCAGGGGACAAGAAAGTTGGGATCGCGGCTGACAAGAAAATAGTAATCCAGCTTGAAACTATTCTTGAAAAGCTAAAACCACAGAGCGCGATCCTCGTATCAGACGGGGCGGAAGATGAATCCGTACTTCCCATCATCCAGTCCAGGATAAAAGTGGACTCCGTTCACAGGATCATAGTCAAGCAGCATGAGAACCTGGAAAGCACTTATTATATTATCAAACAGGCATTTAACGACCCCAAGATATCGCATACTTTTTTCATGCCTATCGGTCTTGCATTCATGATATACGCCATTTCACTGTATGCCAACAAACCAGAAATAGGCAGCATCGTCATAATGGGAGCGATAGGGGTTTATGCGCTCTTTAGGGGTACAGGTCTTGATGACGCTTTCAACGATTTCAAGGATACGATGACGAAATCGATGCACGGCGGGAAGATCACTTTTGTTATGTACCTTGCGGCAATAATCCTATCTCTCATTGGTACGGTACAGGGCGGACTCGAACTCTGGGACTATTACAACAGCGAGATCATGGTAGGCTATCTCATTCTCCTGCTCGGGTATGTGAATGCATCTGTCTGGTGGTATGTGATAGCGGGGGTTTTGATAAGCGCAGGTAAGATCGTGGACATGCATCTTGCGAACGAGAATATCGGCAGGCAGTGGTCGCATCCGTTCTTTATCCTTGCGAGCGGTATCCTGTTCTGGAGCGGCAGCACCTATATCCTTGTCATAAGCGGAGCGCTTGATAGCTATCCGTTTATCGATAACGGGAAGCAGTTCATATTTTTGACAGTGCTTGCAGCCATCCTGATAGCGACGATCGGAGCAAGGATTTCTATAATATCTGAAAAAGCCAGGTTGAATTAAAAGCTGTTATGCCGTTCCACGGCTTCATCAAGGGTCATTTCGCCTTTGGCTACTGCTCTTGCAAGAAGGCGGGGGATCGTGGAGCGCCCGTTCGAGTATTCACGGCTGTGTTCCTGTACCACTCTTACTTCACCCTGCGACGGCTCTATAAATTGCTTTCCAACGCTTTTTCCTTTGATCCTGGCGATGTTTATCGCCGCGATTATATCAGATATGACCTGACCGTGCACCCCCCTTCCAAGTCGGGGAGTTGTACCGGTCTCATCCACCATTTCGACATGCAGACCCAGATCAAGAAGGTCATTGACAAGCCGGGAGCGGACGAGCCTTGCGCCGTGCCCTATACGTATGAGGATATTCTTATCATCGAACTCTCCCAGGATCCTTTTTATGAGAGGGCAGACCTCGCCGGCGGATACATGATGAACAGAAATGGTTTTCCCGTTACCAAGCACCGCAACGCCCGGAAATTTACCCGGGTCAATACCGATTATGATATCGTCGAATTCTTCGGCGTGCAGAATAGAGTACGCCCTGTCAACTTCAGCTTGCGGGCGTCCATCTGCAAAGATCATCCTGTCGCGG
This sequence comes from Methanobacteriota archaeon, assembly GCA_043729865.1. GTDB lineage: Archaea > Halobacteriota > Methanosarcinia > Methanosarcinales > Methanoperedenaceae > Methanoperedens. Next base: position 9,468 of record JAYTKX010000026.1, on the reverse strand, counting down.
CTAAAGTCGATACTGCCGGACTCTTTTTCAGTGGTAATGATCACTCCTATGTTCGGTGGTATTGGTTCAAGCGGGGTTAGAACCAGAAGGTCAATATTACTGCGCGACCGCGTCTCCTCTATGATAGAATGATAGGTCGAGAAATCATCCGTGACAAGGGCTATCCGTTTATACCTTTAAAGCCCTCCATTAATGTGTTTTTTGAATTGCACTTATTTATTATATTATAGTTCACGGTATATTACCCTTTTCAATCCTCATTATCTTTCAGGTTGACATATCCACGCCCGGGAATTGCTCTGCCGCGCCCTCTTTTTGCAGTTATCTCTCCATCTTCTGCCACTATTTCCCCTCTTGACAACGTCATTTTCGGGAAAATTCCCCGCATCCCGTCGTATGGCGTCCATCCTGCTTTGCTGTGCATCTTTTCCCTGCGTATCTCCTGCGGGTCGCCTGTGATCACCAGGTCTGCGTCATATCCCTGTGCTATCACTCCTTTTGGAAGCCCCAGGAGACGCGCTGGGTTTAAACATGTTGTCTCAAGCAGCCGCTTTAGAGTGATAAGGTTGCGTTTAACTGCCAGAAGCATTAGCGGCATCATGGTCTCCACACCAGGCACGCCTGCAGGTGCGCTCCAGATGTCAGTCATTTTTTCGGCTTCAAGATGAGGGGCATGGTCTGAGGCGATGATATCAACGGTACCGTCATTCAATCCCTCCCATAATTCTTGCTGGGAATCGTAATCTCGTAGAGGTGGGTTCATCTTTCCAAGGGTTCCCAGGCGCTTGTAGTCCTTTGTGGAAAGGAACAGATGGTGCGGCGCTACTTCGCAGGTAATATTCTTATTACTGGCTTTTTCCGTTTTTATGATCTCAAGGCTTTCCCCGGCGCTTATGTGGCAGAAATGGAGTTTCACGTTCCCTGCCATTTTTATCGCTTTTTCAACTGCGATCTTCTCTGACAGCGGGGGTCGCGACTTTGAGTAATATTCGGGCTGTGAAGCGCCTTTCAAATGATGGACGAACGATTTTCTCGTTTCCTCGTCCTCAGCATGTATGCAGGCGACAGCGCCCAGTTTCTCTATGATGCCGAGCGCTTCTTCCAGTGTCCTGTCGTTCACGTTCAGGGCGCCTGTGGATTCTTCCATGAAGATCTCCCCGAACGCGGTGGCGCCCAGTTCCCACAGGCTTTTAAGGTAATTCAGGTTCTGCGTCACGCCTGCGTTTATCCCGTAGTCTATTATTGATTTTTTAGCTTCTTTCTTTTTTTTCTTGAAGGATACGGGGTCTATGGTCGGCGGGATCGTGTTGGGATGGTCGATGACCGTAGTAACCCCCCCTGCCGCAGCCGCGCATGAACCGGTGTACCAGTCCTCCTTCTTTGTCATTCCAGGGTCGCGGAAGTGAACATGTATGTCTATTGCGCCAGGCAGGATGAGCGCGTTTTTTGCGTCAATTACCAGGTTGACCTCCTGCGTTCCAATGATCTTGCCTACTTTAATGATCTTGCCGCTATCTATTGCTATCTCGGCTGGCTGGATGGCATTATCGATAAAAATCCTGGCATTCTTTATTACAAGGTCTGGCATGGTTGATCACTATATTGGATACTTACACTCAGTTATAATGCTTCCTTATGATCAAAGATTTCGGGAGCGCCATGAGATCGCAAAGTAAGCAACTATTATAACTATTATTAAATAAATAATGCCTGACCATTCGGAATAAATGCTGTTTTTCAAATTGTTAAGTATGCCTGAAGTGTAGGACATCTCAACTATTGTGAAGTTCACCGGATAATACGCTCCCCATCTGTTATCCCTCTCCATTGCATGAATGAAAATAACATGATCCCCAACATCAATTCCGGTAGTATTTATCTCTGCTATCGCATCTTCTTTTTGCGAATCAAATAACCCATCGACAGGTTCGAGCGGCATGCCATTTCCTGATCTTCCGATAGTATCGATGAAATACTCTGCTGCTTTTATCGTCATCCTGTACCCTGAGTGCGCACTGGCAACAAGTATCACTTTTTCTCCCTTTCCTGGTTTTTCAGGCGAAAGCGAAGCTTCTTTTATTCCCGGAGTGACCTGGAACCTGACCACGTTGTGGGAGCCCCGGTAGTGGCAGTTTTCACAGTTCTGTTCAAGCCCGTGAGGCTCATCGCCCACATATTTAGCGTCATAGAACGGCTTTTCCTGGTAAGTATGGCAGGACGAGCATATTCTGGCTTTAATACGTGCAGGCGGGTGCGTCAAGGGCTCTTCGCCTCCCGTATGGCACGCCCAGCAAGCCCTGTCAATATTGTCCGACAGTATGGTCTTACCGGATGCGTTCCTGTTCAGTCCTGAATGTTTTCCCAGTTGTGTGGAGATGGCAGCCATACCTGCGATCCCGAGCTTCCATGAAGAGTCATGACATTTAACGCAGTCAGCCCAGTTCCTCTGGTCTGTGAATAGGTCAGGAGCATGCAGATTGACCGGTATCTTTCCTGTTGTAATGGTATCTCCCGGCTTGAGCCAGCTGCTGTTATAACCGAAAAGAGTGGAATTTTCAGTTATCTTCATTATCGCGGGTGATATCGCTGACACATCGGAAAGGATCACGAAATCAGGTTTTCCCTGGGATATGGCTGAGACCTTTGCCGTGAAAACTGTAATGTTGGTCTTCGATCCGTCTTTATATGCCAGTCCGGGCGTATAGTTGAACCAGTTACCGAGAGTAATTACCGCATCCTCAGATGCCACACCGTTAATGGTAAGTGTCATCCACGCAAGTTTGCTTTCAGTGCTTACCTCATTGAGCCTCAACGCGTAGTTGTCCGCAATGTTCCATGTTTCTCCCTCTTTCAGGAGTTTCTGCAAACTGGGATAGGAAATGGATTCCTCATTCTTCAATAGCTGAGTTATAACGTTATCTTCATCCGCAGAATAGATCTTGCTCTTGTTATCAGATATGAAATCAATGAATACAGATGTATAATAAATCAAGTCCCTGGAATTTTCTTTGTCCTCCCTGTCGATGACAATGAACCGCTTTTTCTCTCCCGGATACCTGTATAAATGACATGCGAAACAGTTGGTATTATTCCTGCTCTCCCTCTCTGAGTGGACTTTCCTTATCCTGAAACCTTCGAACTGAATAAAACCTTTGTTGCCTTTGAAAATAGAGGTGATATTCAGCTTGATGACCGGAGTCCTGATAGTGGAATTATCAATGGTCAGTTCAGCCTCATATTCATAAAGCCTGCCTTGCTGGAGCGATGTTTCATCAACCATCCTGTCACCATTGAAAAGCTGGATGAGCGCTTCATCCCGTGTAGCTGTTATCTCTACCAGCTTCAGGTAGTATCCCTCACCAAGATATATCTTCCCGCCTTCGGAAACAGAGAGTTTATTCCGTTCTTTTTCAAATTCAATGAGGGCTGTCCTGTTCCTGTTTATAAGCGTGGCTTCTCCCCAGTCAATACTATTGTCCTTATCGATATGGCAGTAGCGGCAGTTGAACGAGTCCACCAGTTTATCTTTTGAGCCGTAATGCGAGACAATGGCAAGCATCGGATTATTATCCTTTGTCACCACACTGTTCATATGGCATACCTGGCACCCTGCTGATGTGGTGACATTATAATTCGTGGCATTTCCAGGGTTGCTGTTCGAGCTTGCATTCCTGAAATGCGAATAGACCATTTTCTCATTATACACTGACTGCGAGAGCGAATGGCAATCACTGCTGTCGCATTTTCGCGGCAACTTGTACCTTGCCGGATGCCCGGAAGGTTCGGTCCCATCTCCGTGGCACGCCCAGCAGGCTTTGTTTATCGGGTCAGTAGCTGAGGAATTGTATGCTTTAATGTTCAGATTCTTGTGAACTCCTTTTTCAATGGCTGACCCGTCAACTCTCAGGTTTAAAGGAGATCCTGTGGAACTCTTGTTGTGGCAGGAAATGCAGTCCTTGCCTCCGCCGCCTTCGCCAACACGGTGTGAAAAGTTAAGCGAGGTCTCAAGGTAGCCTGTAAGAAGGCTGCCGTGACAGGTCTTGCAGTGGCTGTCTTTGTAATTCTGAATTTCGCTGTGGTTATAGAATGCGGTACCATCACTGGCATTATTTGGCACTTTTCCGCTCCTGTTCAGGATCTCTGGCGGTTCAGGGTCAATAAGATTTCCTTTATAATCAGTAGAATTGTTGTTGTAATGACAGGCTGCACACCATGTAGAATTTGTAAGGTTTTGATTATTTAAAATATTCGAGCCTTTTATGAGTGACACATTGCCGAGTATGGAAGCGCTATGTACATCCTTCTGGTGGCAGAAATAGCATGCTGTTATCAAGGAAGTGTTATCCCAGTAATTGCCCCATTTCCTGCCCGATGATGATGTGTTAGAATGTTTGAAATCCGGGATGATCGGGGCTGTTATGAATCCTGCCAGTTTTGTCTGGTGGCATGAAATGCAGTTGACCGCCGAGGTATTGAGGGTGGAGTATGTGGCGTCCTGGCTAAGGTACTTCACAGGGTGGACGTCTTTTACCGTGTTCGTGTGGCATTCCGTACAGTTCAAGCTGTTGTTGTGCTTTTCTTTTATCCCTGTTACTGCGCCCGTGTAGTTCGTCCCTCCTGTGCCGTTGCCGCCGTGGCAGGAAAGGCAGTATGTAGAGTTTACGGTGGGTTTTGCTAATGTTGAGTTATGCATCCATCCGGTATTGTGGCACTGTGATGATGTGCAATCCGGATTCGAGCTGTAGTTGCTGTGGTTGCTGATATTTATGTTGTAAACCTGGTCTGTCATCGATGCGGTAAACGCAGTGCTTGAGTTCTGGTGGCAGTAACTGCAGTTCGATGCTCTTCCTGAATCCATTGTCCTCAGATCAATCCTGCTCCTGCCGTAATGATAGAAACTCCTGTTCCCGCCGGTGAGCCGGACTCCGTCCCCGGGGAAAGAACCGTAATCGGTATCGTTATTGGGAAGTGTCATCTCGCTTACATTCTCGTGACAGTTTATGCACGACGAGATGTTTGAGGTTGAGTTCCCTGCTCTTATTCCGATACCTTCAGAATAATGCTCAGATACGGTCAATCCTCCCCAGCTTACAGACTGAGGGTAATACGTTCCATTAGCCAGGTGGCAGTCCACGCATATCCTGGGCTTATTATATATGTCACCCATCACCAGGCTGTCAGGGTTGTTCGTGATATTCCCGTCAGCATCATGGCATGCCCAGCATGCTCCGTTAAGGGCATCAACACCAGCGCTGGTGGCGTTCTGGGCGTTCATGCCAGAATGAACGCTAATGTTAGCCGCATCAATATCGATGTTATGGTACCCGCTACCGTTATAATGACAATTAGTGCAGTTCTTACCTCCATTTAATCCAACGTCAATACTGTGCGAATAGTTCAGCGAGGTTTCTGCATAAGTCCCGTTCAGGGCATGGCAGGGTATGCAATTGCTGTCTTTGTATCCTCCTGTCAGGTACGTGCTGTGGTTTGTCCATTCATCTTTTCCTGTGTTGTTTACAGTAATGAGAGGCGGAGCAGGCGACCACATGTATCCGCTGTAGTTGGGGTTTGAGCCGTTCAGGTGACAATCAGCGCACCAGGTCGTATTGGAGAGTGAGCCGTTCCTGGTATTGTTCGGGTTTGAAAGCAGGTAGCTGATATTTCCTAATGCGGAAGTGTTGTGTTTTGTATCCCCATGGCAGAAATAACATGCTTCTGTGCTCGAATTCCAGTAGGGGGCGGTTTTGTTCCAGATGCTGCCGTTCGTGGGATGGGAGGAGTGTTTAAGCGAGGGAATGACGGGCGCGTTCGTAAAGTTGGAATTATTTTCCAGCGGGATCGTTATGACATGAAATACATTTCTTCGTTACCGGACTATAGTCCGATCCGATTCCGGAAAAAATTACCAGCATTGCGGAAATAAATACAAGAACGGCTGCGGCAATTATTATTGAAGCGATAAACTTATTCAGCCTAAATTGCTTGAATGACCCTCCTATCATTCCTCTCATCGATCTGCCAGCCATAATTACCGTTCTTCTTGATGCAATATTTACACCTGCCTTTAGCAGGTAATCTGGCACCATTATCCATCGTTTTGACTATTAATGTGTTTGGATGTTATGGAGCTTACGGTTCGAGCAGGCTGCAACTATGGCGTCATTATAGCTTCTGAACAAACCCTTTGAAATCTTTCAGGGGCTAAATTCATTTCAATCACCGCAAAGGACGCTGAGAGCGCAAAGCATAGCAGCAAAAATCTTTGCGAACTTTGCGCCCTTTGCGGTGAGGTTTTTACATTACCTCAAATATCAATGGACACTAACATTATTTTAAGACAGAGGTTTTCCTTCTGTGCGGCTTGCTTTTCTACTTCTTTTTCTGTGTCGCAGCGTACAGATATGCCACTACAGCAATAACTCCTATCAGTATAATGATATATACCAGTGAGATTGGCTCCTGTGCTTCCGTGGGTGCTGTCGCGGTGGATGATGGTTTCCCACCTGGTGCTGTGACAGTTGGCGCTGCCGTAGTTTCTGTACCCTTTCCAGTTGCAGCTTTTGGTCCGGTTATTGCAAAGTACGCGAAAGCATCAGTCTTTGCTTCATAGTTCGTTGCAGATGCGTCTTTTGATAACACTCTGGTCTCAAGTTCATTCCATTTTGTTCCATCCCATCTGTACATACGCAGGTTCTCGGAGGTGAGCCCTTCTGATGCGATCCATGAGTTCTCCACCCTGAACCTGATGAGAGCTTCCTGAACCCTCCTTGAATCTGGCCATATATTCAGGTATTGCGTGCCAATCGCTGGTACGGGGACTTTCGAGGATAGTCCTTTGAGAGCTTCTATTCTGAAGGTAACGATCTCATTCTCTTTACCTGTGACTACAAGTTCAGATACCCAGTGTTCCGGAACGCTGAACTTGCACGAGGAAGGCTTACCTGATAAAACATTACAGTCTCTTGTTTCATGTTTCGCAATATTTTGGATTGGCTCTGGTGTTGTAACTCCGCCGCCGGTGCTACCGCTGCTGCTATCGTCTCTGCGAACGCTGCATCCTAAGGTCGTGAAAGTGTCAGAACCTGTGATATTCTGTCCTGCATAGGTTTTTCCTGTCAAGGTCGCGGAGGTGTCACCACATTTGATACCAGTATCCCCCATCTTAAAGGAGATAACAAGATCAAGAAGTCCATCAGAATTCACATCATCGGTCTTATTGTAAGGCGGTTTCTCTGTGGCCCCAGAAGGACCGAACCTGACGCTTGAAGGGTTCACTAAAGCACTAGCATTGAAACTTGCGGTGGATAAGATCGCTACTTTGATCTCTTCATTGCTACCGGGATTAATTTTTTCCTTTAGAATGTCAATAGTGACTGGAATATTCGCAGGGATCAACGTGAAGCTTGCCGCTCCCTGGAACGCCACACCCTGACCAGTGTTAACCTTGGATACAACATTGTATGTTCCTGCAAGTGCTCCTGCTGTATTTACAGTGACCTTATATTTAAACCGGGTATAAGTGCTGGGATTCCCCCCTCCATACGCATATCCGTATCCATAACCAAAACCAGTAAATGAATAACCGTATCCATAACCATAGTAAGGTGCAACGGCTTCATTGCTAATATTGCCAGAACCACCCGTACCATTTACCCATCCGTATCTCTCTATAAGGGTAATATTGTAATTCTCTTTTACTGTATATCCCCAAACCGCAGGAATATCAGAAACATTGAAAACCAGTTTTCCGCCCGGAGAACCCGGGATGTCGGGGAGATTTTCCACAGTGATATTCGCTATCGGAATCCTTTCATTGGCCCCTATGGTCACATTTACATAAAAGAAACCAGTCTCTCCGACTTTGAGATTATTTAAATTGTCTGCATTTAATAGCACCTGTACTGCCTGCGCAGGTCCTGATATGATCAACATCGCTACGATTAACAGCGTAACTAAAGTGCTTGCTAAAAACGGTTTTTTTCGTTCCCTGTTGTTTTTCAGTTTGAGGCTCATAATCCAACTCCATAATCCTTCGATCTCGAAGGAAACCACCAGGACATTTTCCGGGTTCTAGTTTAGTATCTTTAAAAATTACTTCATGGTACTTATATTTATTGCTTTTAAAAATATAGTAAATAGATGATAATAATGATTATGATAATAAGAACTAGCTTATCCCGTTAATCCCTAAGAACCCTGATCATTCCGCCTGGCATGATTAAATATGAGTATTGAAATAACCATTAAGAAAAAAACCGCAACAACACTCAGAAAACCACTAAGCCACCCGACATTTTCTTTACCGGGCGCCTCTTCAGGAGATGATGTTCCTGAATCCCCGATCACTCCCTGTTCCGCAGGCAGGGATGCATAAAGTTCATTTTTCAAACCAGCGATCGCAAACGGAGAGAATCGATTCGTATCAGCCTCAAACCATGTATAGGCGCCGTCCTTTAGCTTCTCTTTTGTCTTAAGCTCTTCCCACTTATTCCCATCCCATCTTAACATCCTGACTTCGCTCCCTGCTAGTCCGTTATTATCGAGCCAGGAGTTCTCAATCCTGAACGTGATGACAGCCTCTTTTATATTCTTTGGCGTTGAGAAACCTGCAGTACCAACATATATATTAAGATTCTTATAAACAGTCCCGGGCGCAGGCTTGTTTACAAGGGTCGAGGTACCCTTAAGCACCTCCACTGAAACGGTTACCTCGCCTGCATTGACATTCCCTTCTATGTCTACAGAGGATACAGGATTTTTCTCTTCAGTGAAACTGTACTTTGTTGAGATGTCCTTGTAGATGTGTTGGTCACGCTTTTCCCGTTTCTCGATGTTGTCGTACTTTTCATCCGATGCTCCTCCACCGCCGCCCCCGCCTCCTCCGCCGCTGTGAGTCTCATCATCCTTTTTATCATCTTTGGAGAACACCCTTATGGTATCTGTGCCTGCAAAAGGCGTGCCGTCTGTGAGATTACCGGTCACTGTGAAAATAACCGCGTCACCGAGAGTGATATTCACTATATCCTTTGTCCTGAATTCAGCAGTGAAATTGTCATTTTTTATTTTATATTCAAAGATACCCGCACCCTCGCATACTACCGAGCTTACGTTGATGTCAGAGACGTTATACGGCTCTGGCAGCCGGATGGTTACCTTGATCTTATCTTTCTTGATGTTTAGACTTCGAGGTGTAATACTGACAACTGCGGGAAGGATAGATGTTCTTGCTGTATGATTGATCCACGTCTGGTTTATGTTACCATAAGCATCCACCGTTCTGGTACCTATACTGTACAGCCTGCTGGCGTTCAAACCGGTGGCGTTGTAATTGTTCCCGGGTGATGTGACATTTTCTTTGAAGGCGCCGTTGATATAGACCTGCACTTTCGCGAAATCCGCATCTTCGGGATTTGTCCATGTCCAGTTGATATAGTTCCAGGAGATGGAGCTAGTATTCAGGTCTGTCAC
>JAYTKX010000025.1:0-5670 GCA_043729865.1 Methanobacteriota archaeon | reverse complement strand
GTTTTTGTGCGGGGGCGATTTATGAGGGTGATTTGTTACCAGATCGGTTTATTATTCCTCGTGAGAAATTGCAAAATCACTGGATTTTAGGATTGTGCCCCAATTCATCTTGTTTCAATTTATGGTTCACAATTAAAATGGTATCACTATATCTGACCCTGTTATTGTTCTCACGATCTCATCGCGCTCTGCGACCTTCACGTTCGGAACAGGGTTCTTGATCCCCCTTTTTTCAAGCGATGGTTTATCAGCAAGCAGTGTGCATTTCAGCATCGCAAAAGCCTCGAAATCCTTTTTTGTCGAGTGGGCGCCTATCAGTTCAGGCTTCGCGGGAGCCGCCGAATACACGCCGTCGTCCACGAAGATGACAGAGACCTTATCCCCGCACAGCGTCAGCCCCACACTCATTCTCAGCGCTTCAGCGTTCCTGCGTGTGTTCATCGGAAGGTTCCTTACGATCACCGTTATGTTTTTCATAGCTCACCCGAAAGATATGAACCTGTCCACGCCGCCTGCGATACAGGCGTGGTCGTACTGGCTGCCGAATAGTATCCCATCAACTTTTTTGACGCAGCGCTGCTCGGCATTAAGAGCGCATACAGCGATGCTCACACCCTTACTCGCCAGCTCTGCGAACTCTTTTTTATTAACGTTATACACGCCGTCGTACATCAGGAAGATAGAAACCTCATGACCCTGCTCGCGCGCAGCCCTGCTCAACGAAATAACCGTATTCGTATTCTCATTCTCAGGGCTTGTCGTAAGCAGTATCCCGAGCTTCATGCCTTGCGTATCCTCACTTTCCAGAGATGGTCGCCTTTCTGCTCTATCCCCATGATCTTATGCCCCTCGTTCTTGAGGCTTCGCGGAACGTTCTCCACAGCCGGAGCATGGTCGAAGGTCACAATAAGTTCCTCGCCGCTTTCGATCTCTTCGAGTTTGAGTTTCGTCTTCACGAATGTGTAAGGGCATACCTCGCCCCTCAGATCAAGTTCAGTTGTCATATTCACCAGATCCTGCATGATTCTCCGTATATCTCTTCCTGTATAGATGTTATCTTCGGCTTTTCACCGCATACCGGGCAGTCTTTGTTCCAGCGCATTTTGATCTCTTCAAAGCTCATGTTGAGCGCATCATAATAAATAAGCCTGCCAACAAGCAGTTCACCTATACCGAGCAGGTATTTAACGACCTCGGTCGCCTGGATCACTCCAATGATCCCGGGCAGCACGCCAAGAACCCCGGCTTCCTGACAGCTCGGCACCATTCCCGGCGGAGGCGCATGTTCGAACAGGCAGCGATAGCACGGTCCTTTGTGCGGCAATATCGTGGTCACCTGTCCCTCGAACCTGTAGATGCTGCCGTGGGAGAGTGGTTTATCAAGAAGGACGCACGCATCGTTCACGAGATATCTCGTAGCAAAGTTGTCTGAGCCATCCACGATAATATCATATTCCCTGAAAATATCCTCCACATTTTTAGCGTTCAACCTTTCGATGTAAGTATTTACCTGTATATCGGGATTGAGATTGTTCACGAACTGCTTTGCGGACTCGACCTTGTGCTTTCCAACATTGCCGCCGTGAATGACCTGCCTCTGAAGGTTGCTCAGGTCAACGACATCGTCATCGATGATGCCCAGCGTCCCTATTCCTGCCGCTGCAAGGTATTCGATTATGGGCGCGCCGAGACCTCCCGCGCCTATGCATAATACCTTTGATGAAAGGAGTTTTTTCTGTCCTTTTCCGCCCACCTCGGGCAGGATGATATGACGCGAGTATCGCTTTATCTGTTCTTCGCTGAATCCGCCTAACATTTTTTCACCTTATTATTACTGGGGGTATTATTTACACCACCAAAGTATTACTACCATAAATAATTTGTGGTTATTATTCGTAATATTTTTTAATGTTTTCATGTTCATTTACGAACATCGAATTAACCACAGGTTCAATTCAGTCATTTTCACTCTTCTCACGTGGGGTTCCGCACACGCTGCATTCATCCTTGATCTCAGAATCCATCGCCCTTGTGCCTTCCGCCAGCACTGCGGCATTGGACAGTGTGCCGGCTATGAGTATAGCATCAAATATCTCATCTTTGGTCACCCCGAGCCTCTGCGCAACGCGGATATGCATCTTGAGGCAGTGAGGGCATTTCAGCGCCGCGGACACGCCGATGGAGATAAGCTCTATGGTCTTTGCGTCAAGGCGCTTGAATTCGCGGGTTATGGAATTATCATAAAGGATCTTTGTGACGAGCAGTTCGGGCTTCTGCCTCATGTAATTAAGGATGTATGGAATCTCCCCGTATGCCTTTTCAACCTCTTTCAGGAGCTCTTCCGCTGCATCCTCGGGCTCTTTTTGCAGTATCTTCTCTATCTTTTTTAATTCCATGTCTCGTTAAAACAGTTTAAATGCGATAGTTAATAAAGATTTGTATTTTGTGAGGAACCATAATTTATTTCATGCCAGCGATGCATCCATGACTATGTACCGCATCAAAGCTCCTGAATTCAACCCTGACCTTACTCTCTCATGCGGACAGGTGTTTCGATGGGAAAAAAAGGAGAAATGGACAGGAATAGTCAACGGCGCAGTCGTCAGGGTAGAACAGGAAGGCGGCGAACTTATTATCGAATCTGCACTTGACAGAAAATATATCCAGGATTATTTCAGGTTCGACGATGACCTTGAAAGAATATACTCTGAGATAGGCAGGGATGACCTGATGAACTCATTGATCCGGAAATACCGCGGTCTGCGGCTCATCCGTCAGGATCCCTGGGAATGTCTTGTATCCTATATCTGCTCGAGCAACAATACCATCAGGAACATAAAGAACTCAATAAGGCTGTTGTGCGAATGTTTCGGAAACGAGATCGAAAAAGGGTATTTTTCTTTTCCTGCTCCCGAGGCGCTCTCGGAAATCAAGCTCTGCGAGATTTCCCGGTGCAGGATGGGTTTTCGAGCCCCAAGCGTCCTTAACATCGCATCCATGATAGCGAAAGGGGAATTTGACCTGTACGGGATAAAAGACCTGTCTTATAAAGAAGGACGGGAAGAACTTGTTAAAATAAAAGGCGTCGGTAATAAGATCGCCGACTGCGTGCTGCTTTTCGCGTTCGGGAATCTTGAGTCGTTCCCTGTCGATACGCATATCGAACAGATAATGGAGAGGTTCTATGGTGAGAATTTCAGGGATGCAAAAAAGAGCAAAAAGCGGGATGCAATAGCTGATTTTGCGCGGGGGTATTTCGGGAGGTACTGCGGGTATGCGCAGGAGTACCTGTATATGGAGGATATAACTTGAAGTGATAAAATTACTAATAATTTCTAGTAAATTTTAAATACTAATATATCATACTATTGAATATGACAACCTCAACGGTAACACGCAATGCGCAAATAACCATCCCAAAAAAGATCAGGGAAGCACTTGGGATAAGAGAAGGAGACAATGTGGATATATCCCTTGACGATGAAAAAATTATAGTAAGGAAAACTTTGCCAAAAATAAAAGAGTTCAATGACTTCCTTCCCAGAGGGTTCGATGTTATACTTGAAAAGATGAGAAAAGACTCCAGAAAGAGACTTAAAGCCCTGGGTATTTTACCATGAAAATTTTCATAGACACGAGTATCGTTGTGGATATTGAAAGAGAGATCGAAGATACTGTTAATTTGCTCCAGCATCTGATCTTAACGAACCACACCGTCTTAATGAGCACTGTTGTTGCATCAGAGATCTTTACAGGCACTTACCTCAGGCAGGACTATAAAAAAGCCACAAGTAAAGCAAAAGAGCTTTTCTCCTGTTTCCAGATCATTCCCCTTGATATGGATATCGCTGAAACCACAGGCAAGATAAGCGCATATCTTATAGTGAACGGTCTCCCCATTGAGTACCAGGATGTGGCTATAGCAGCGACATTTGTGCAGGAGAAGGGGGACTGGCTGCTTACTAACAATAAAAAACATTTTACGATAATACCGGGTCTGGAAAAAGCAGCCGTTACTCCGGCAGAGTTTAAAAAGAGGAGCTGAAATATTTATTAGTCCGTGATGCTATATGCAGAGGCTACAGCTATGCCAGCGTGAGTTTGGTGTAAGGGCGATGCGAGGGCAGTTAGTCTTTTGAGTAAGTTGACACGATCTATACGGTTATCGCGACGCATGTACAGGGATATGTTGAAGAGCCGGAAGTATTCGGGGTTGCGACATCCAGCGAACTTCTGCAGTTTTTAGAGAGTAGGGCGTGAAGGCGGTGGACGGCAGCCTTCAAATAAGCGGGGTCAATGGGCTTGTTATCGAATATGCATTGCAGGGATAAAAAAAGTGTCTGAACTTCCTGGTATTGATATTGACCTGGGCAGGATTGAAAATGAAGCCGCGAGATTTGATGAAGGTTTTAAGAAATATCTGAAGGATATGCAGGAAAAGAAGAGGAAAGACGAGGATCTGAGCTATATTGGCTGATGCTTTTTTAGGTTCTGTCAAGTTGTCGGTTGTTTGGAATGGCTGTCAAATTTTATTACTTTCACAACGCCCTATCTCAGAGTATATAAAAGTGCAAACGAATTGGAACACGCATCAGCATGAATGAAATGATTTTATTTCAGGATAAAAAAGTCCGCAGAATATGGAATGAAAGCAACCAGAAATGGTATTTTTCGATTGTGGATGTGATCGGGATTCTGACGGATAGTCCAAATCCGAGAAAATATTGGAGTGTACTTAAAACCAGACTCAAAAAGGAAGACAGCGAGTTGACTACAATTTGTAGTCAACTGAAAATGCAGTCGGATGACGGTAAATTTTATAATACGGATGTTGCCAATACCGAAGGTCTTCTGCGAATCATTCAATCGGTCCCATCTCCCAGGGCTGAGCCTTTCAAACGCTGGCTTGCAAAAGTGGGTTATGAGCGATTAGAAGAGATCGAAAACCCGGAAATCGCAACAAAGCGTATGCGTGAGATATACAAACAAAAGGGCTATTCAGACGAATGGATCGAAAAGAGAGCAAGAGGTATCGCTGTTCGTGATGAACTGACTGAAGAATGGAAGAAAAGAGGCGTGAAAGAACATTTAGAATACGCTATACTGACATCTGAAATCAGTAAGGCGACATTCGGCATTACGCCCTCTGAATACAAAAAATTCAAAGCGCTTGATAAACCAAAAGACAACCTGTGCGACCACATGACCGACCTCGAACTGATTTTTACCATGCTGGGCGAAGCATCAACGACAGAAATCGCCAAAAAGAAAAATCAGTTAAATCAAGAAACTTCAATCGATAAAAAATAACAATTGAGGTATGAACCAGATGCAACAAATCTGCGCGAATCTGCGAAATCTGCGGATCGTCCTCTGAAATATCATCCACAGATTCCACAGATTTTCGCAGATGGAGAATTACTGTTAATGGCGCTGTTGTGCGAGACTGGCTTTCCCGAAGCGCTGGATATTAAAGCATGTCATGCCGGGATAAAAAAAGTGTCTGAACTTCTTGGTATTGATATTGACCTGGGAAGGATTGAAAATGAAGCTGCGAGATTTGATGAGGGGTTTAAGAAGTATCTGAAGGATATGCAGGAAAAGAAGAGGAAAGACGAGGATCTGAGCTATATTGGCTGATGCTTTTTTATCAATATTCCCTGGCTGCAG
>JAYTKX010000024.1:0-10390 GCA_043729865.1 Methanobacteriota archaeon | reverse complement strand
GTTTTTGTGCGGGGGCGATTTATGAGGGTGATTTGTTACCAGATCGGTTTATTATTCCTCGTGAGAAATTGCAAAATCACTGGATTTTAGGATTGTGCCGTATAAAGTTATCCGAATAACTTATCACATATACATCATGAACTTCTTAATGTATATAATTTAGTTATATATATAACTAAATTTAATTACACGCTGGGTCTATTCGAGTAATAATTGGGCAGGATACATAGGAGTCTTTTCATATCCAATTCCTGTTGTTAATAAAAAAAACCAACCCCGTAAAATTGCCTACAAGACATTATAATCGAGTAGTATCGATTCAATTCCTCTTGTTCAATATATAAGAAAATCCTATTATCAATAGAGTAAATATCAATAGAATAAACCATAAACTTAGAGATGAGCTATTAGGTATCGACGTCGGCACTAAAGTGTTTGGTATATCTCTTACTTTTATGGAAAGATTCAGCATTTGGTCTTCTGCGGTAGATTTGTCATCCCCATAATAATATATTATCTCTCCTTTTACATTAAAATCTCCTCGTTGGTTTGTCTTTATTCTAACTTCAATATATTTTTCAGCCCCAGGTTCAAGCTTATATGTGGTCGTATATTGTCCTGCACCTGATGTAGCGAACTCGGAGGAAGTCACAGACATCCCGGAAGGAGGAATTAAAATTACCTGAACCGCCATCACAGGTTTTATAATTTTATTGACGGCTGATAATTTAAATATAATATCTTCTCCAACTACTACATCTGTCTTTTCTCCGTGAAGTTGGAAGCTTACACCGGGCGCTTGTGTTGGAATCGGTGTTATTGACCTATCGATAGTAATCACAATACTATCACCCCCTGTACTACCATCCGATTTACTGGCGGTCGCACTAATATTAGTTGTGCCTTCTTTACTTATCTGTTTTGAAGCATAACCACCAAATTCTGTGGTTTTACCATCAATAGTGTAATATGCAACACAACCATTTACAAAACAAGGACCCATGTTCCATTTTACAGAAAAAGTTACAGTTACTGTATCTGTGTACTTTCCATTAATTATTGGAGTTCCACCATCAACGGATATAGATACTTCTGGAGCGAGAGCATCTGCTGTTCCTATCAACAAAAGCACCGCAATCAGAAGCTTCATGTTTTTAATAAAATCACTCTATTCATAATGTTTAAATAATTAGTATAACATAAAAATTGTAAAGCGAAGGTCAAACTCTAATCCAACCACCGTTACATTTGGGATTTGGACATTTCCTTCTTAGGGGTTCTCCCAAAGCTTCTTTTATTCCAAGAGGGTCGCTTATTTTAATATACCCTCTTCCGGGGGTAGTTTCAGTTCCACCACAACTTCCACATCCACGTACATAAGTTAAATCTACATCCCTTACAAACTTGAAATTACACCGAAGGCAATTACTCGCATTGTTCGAACAATAATTTCCACAATTGGGGCATTCTTTTGTCATGAAAATATCCTCTGTTAGAATATTACCTTATTTTGTTTTTCCTTTCTTCCTTTTTTCTCCTAACGCTCTATCAACTGCGGTTATTGGATCAATGAATGCTTTTCTAATTGCAGTCTCTGGTTTTGTTCTACCATCACCTGTTAATAATTTCCGTCCCTTTCCTTTCGTTGTTTTTGGCTCTATATTTACCATTTCCATCATCCTTTAGTTTTAATACGTTCTATTTTTATTTTAGAATAAAACTTCAGTTGTAAGAGAGATTTAAATCTAATTACAGCATTAATATATACAAAAGTTATATTTAAACATTTGTGAATTCAGTGACAGTTTCAAATCGTGTAGGTAGTTATTTATTGTGATGATATTACTTTTGGCCATAACTGGATTATGTACCTGTTCCTAGGCACTTTGATGGCGAATAAAATTTGATATGATGATGGCATAGAACCCTGATATCCATGAAGAACAACTCAAAGCAATATCAAGCTCTGCTTTGCGATCTTTGCGCCCTTTGCGGTGAGCATTCTATACTTTAAACCGCGAAGAACGCAAAGAAATAAAACTATACCAACATGCAATATAACGGTCACATAAAATCGAAAACTATAAACCCCCCGTCGCTCAATCCCTTCTATTCTGTATTTAAACGGCGGGTGATCAAATGGAACAGGATAAATGGTTATATCATAATTCCCTGAAATGGAAAGGAGAGAAAAAAGCAGACCTTAGGTTCATTGAAAGCAGGCAGGAAATAGAGGTCGCCACACCTCCGGAGTTCGGCGGGCATGATGGCATCATAAGCCCTGAAGACCTTTTCGTATCATCTGCCAACGTTTGCTTCATGACCACGCTTCTTGGAACGATAAAGAACATGGGCGTTGAACTCATCTCGTATGGATCAGATGCAGAAGGGATACTTGAGACCGTTGATAAGATGAAAGTATTCACAAAAATAATCATACGACCCAGGATAAAAGCCCGCGAGACCGAAGATAAAATAAGGATGATACTTGGTCATGCAGAGAAACGGTGCCTTGTTGCTAACTCCATGAAGACCAGGGTGATCATAGAGCCTGAGATAGAGGCTTTATCATTGGTCCTCGGTTAAGAGAAAAATCGTACGATAGGACACGGATCTCCACGTATGGCGAGAGCCATACGTGTGGGCGACGTCAACTGGCGCAACGGTTGACGCGGATACGCGCGGATCCGTGAAAATCCGTGTAATCCGCGTCATCCGTGTTCGATTTAAATTAAATTGGATAATCGTATAAAATCATTGATATTTTAGAAACTATACATACCGACTCTGTCAAACTCCTTAACCAATGACTAATGGAACCATATTTCAATGGCTTTTTTGCGTCAGCCCCCTCACAACCGCCTTCACTTCCTCCATCCCCGCATCAGTCTTGAACGAGATACCTGTAAAATGAGTGCGCGATGCCTGAAAACCCTTCTCTTTAAGAGCAAGTATCAGTTCATCCGTTGGCATAGCCGTAATACCTAGCGATTTGCACAGCTTGTGATAATCGTAATGCATCGGCACATCCAGCTCATCCCTGCACGCTGCTATCAGCTTCTCGGCGCCTTTAAATTCCCTCTTCCTTACCTCATCAAGCACTCCATCGCAGAACTCCCTGTCATGCAGCCTGCCCAGCCACAGCGGTCCTGCCAGCGATGTGACATGCGCGCACACAGGACATTCTTCCGCCATGTGGACCGCAAGCCCGAATTTCCAATTCCTTTCGCCGCAATTGAAACAGTGCGACAAAAAGCCAATGTTCTTCAGGCACTCATCCGCTTTATTAATCCCTTTTTTTACAGCAGCAAAGAGCCTTACGTAATGCGCCGAAGCGTAAGATAGCAACGGGGTCATGGATTTATCATATTTCGCAAGCGTCCTTGCTGCGGCGCCCATGAGCATACGCACTCCCATTTCCGGATAATACTCCGTCTTCAGGGGCACTGCAGCATAGTTCCTGATACCCGCTTTCTTATGCGCACCGCAAAGGGGCGCCGTGTCCGTTGCTGTGATGCACAGCATACGCTTTGTGGAGAAGCATGCAGCGTCAAGGAAAGGGGCTGGTGTTCCGAAAGGGTCAAGATCGATTATGTCGAAGCTTGAATCCAGCATCACTACGTTGGCGTTCCTTTTGACCGCATTGCAATTCGAAAGGTCATTCAGCTCAATATTTCTCTTTATCAATTCGAATGAACTTTCATCCCAGTCGCTCATTGTGGTGGAAAGCCCCACCTCTTTTGCGATCCTCAGTCCCCGGATGCCTGAGGCTGACAGGGCGTCAAGACAGGTGTATTCAGGATTATCTCTTGAAAAACAGGTGATAGCAGCCACGGCAATATCTCTGTTCGTTCGCATGGCAGGGTTGTAGAAGACCGCTGCCGAGGATGGGGGGAAGTTTGAGTTTTCGTTGGGGATAGGGACTTCGATCTTTGTTGTTCCTTCGGTGATTATATGGGTGAGCATTGCGTGCCTATTTGATCCTGGTCGTTTTTAATGTATCCAAATCCGCTATCCTTTTGCCACTCCCATCGGCAGCAGCCTCACAACTTTTCGCGCGATCCCAAGCTGGTGAACTACGTCCACCACATCCTCGCTTGACTTGTACACTGCAGGGGCTTCCTCAGCTATAATCGAAGGCTGGACAGCCCTTACTGATATCCCTCTTGCAGCAAGCTCTTTCTGGATATCCTCACCGCGAAACGCCTTTAGCGCAGCAGACCTGCTCGATACCCGCCCCGCCCCGTGGCATGCGCTCCCGAAGGTGAGTTCCATGGCTTTCTCTGCGCCGTGCAGCACGAAAGAGGGCGTACCCATGCTCCCGGGGATGAGCACTGGCTGTCCCACGTCCCTGTAAACCGAAGGCACATCCCTGTGACCTGGAGGGAAGGCGCGGGTTGCGCCTTTCCTGTGCACGTACACCATCTTTTTTTCTCCATCTATGGTATGCTCTTCAAGTTTTGCCACGTTATGAGCTACATCGTAAATCAGGTGCATTCCCAGGTCGTCCATATCGCGCCCGAAAAACCGGGAGAATGTTTCCCTCACCCAGTGCGTGATGACCTGCCTGTTCGCCCAGGCATAATTTGCGCCTGCAGCCATTGCTTTAAAATAGTTCTGCCCTTCGGTTGATTCAGCAGGCGCGCACGCAAGCTGCCTGTCAGGGAGCACGATGCCATATTTATGCGTCGCCCGCTCAAGTATCTTCAGGTAATCGTCGCATATCTGGTGACCTGCGCCCCTTGAGCCGCAGTGTATCATGACCGTGACCTGCCCTTTCTCAAGACCAAATACCTTTGCAGCCTCTTCATCATACACTTCATCCACGCACTGCACCTCAAGGAAATGGTTGCCGCTACCGAGCGTCCCGAACTGGGGTTTTCCTCTGGTTCTGGCTTTATCGCTCACTTTTGACGGGTCTGCGCTTTTCATGAACCCGTTCTCCTCACAGTGTTCGATGTCCTCTTTCACCCCGTACCCGCTCTCCACAGCCCATTTGGCGCCGTGAAGTAACGCGTCGTTGAGCTCCTTATCCGAGGCGCGTATCTTGCTCTTTGAGCCCACTCCTGAAGGGATCTCATTGAACAGGAGGTCTATGAGGTCTTTCATCCTGGGGCGCACTTCATCAGCCGTGAGGTTGGTACTGATTATCCGCACGCCGCAGTTGATATCGTATCCCACGCCCCCGGGACTGAGAATTCCTGTATCCCTGTCAAAAGCCGCCACCCCGCCGATAGGGAAGCCGTAACCCGAGTGCGCATCAGGCATTGCCATGGAATATTTCTGGATACCCGGAAGTGTCGCCACGTTTGCTGTCTGTTCAAGCGTCTCGCGCTCAAGGTTCGTAAGTAACTTCCGGGAAACGAATAACCTCCCCGGCACCCGCATCCCCTGTTTGTAGCTCATGGGAATGTCCCAGGTGTAATCATTGACTTTCGTGACGATGCCTGCGGCATCTTTACCTGTTGTTTCTGGCATGATGATCTCCCGATAATAGTGATATACGCTTAATTTCATCGATCATGATCTCTATTCGTTCAAGCTCATCCCTTAATTCAACGTAAGCCTCATTCACCGACCTGGTAGCTACTGCGCCCTGAGTAGAAGGCGCTATCAATCCCTGCTGCTCAAGGACGCGAAGAGAGTACCTTACAAGGTGGTCTGGTATGCCAGTTTCGAGCGATAGCTTCATTATCCCGATAGGACCGCTCTCCATCACTTTCTTGAGCACGATGACGTGTCTCTTTAATAATTCGAGTTCGTGTTGGACCCTTCCTGTCAGCATAAATACCAGTTCAGAGTTGTATCTGGGAGCATATCTAATTTAGCATGGGATAAAGGATATATATTGAAAGTTACATTTGTTTTAGTTGGAGTGATACTATGAAAAAAATGTTGTTTTTAGGGCTCCTGGTAATAATTGTGCTAATAAGCGGATGCTATGGACCCAAACCCGAGCCTGCTACCCCGCAAGGACAGAATAATGTGAATATTGAGAACTTCGCATATAATCCTGCAACCATTACAGTACCGAAAGGCACAACTGTTACGTGGACACAACTGGACAGCGCACCTCATACAGTAACAGGCGATGGTTTTGATTCCGGGAATCTAAATAAAGGAAAGACATTCACCAGGACGTTCAATGAAACGGGAACTTTTTCGTATCATTGTTCCAATCATCAGAGTATGAGCGGAAAAGTGATAGTGACATAATAACAGGATTTTATTTTATTTTTTTGCAATTACAATTGATTTACTAATGCTTATATTCGGGATATGATCCGGTTTCTATCTTTACGAACAAACTTGGGGCAATGAATGTTGTGGTAAATCCTAATGCGGCATACCTGAAGCCATCATAAAATACAAGGTTCGAAAGTGGATAGAACATTAAATACACGAATCCTGCAAGCAACAATCCCGTAAATGCCCGCTTGATTCTCTGCCTGTTGTTTTTTGAATCCTCAAGCCCGATGCGTTCTTCTTCCATGATGTAACCCAGACCAGTAGAGACCATGATCATCCATAGCTCGACCAGTTGTTCCAGGCTGACACCTAAAAATCCTGAAAGAATGCCAACATTGCGTTTATTTGAATGAAAAACCAAAGTCAAACGCGGGGCACACCCAACCGCAGCAGAGCTGCGGAGTATAGCGATTAAGAATCAAAAACCACCTGAGAAATATTTATCTGTGTGGTAGTCTCATAGATATATTACTCTCAATTATTTCAGCGATATCACAAGGTGAAAAAGCTATGTGCAAATTTTGTATCCAGCATGGTGATGGTAAAAAATGGTATCTATCAAGCAAGAACTATATCAATAAATTAGCAACTTCTAATGGAAGAGAATCATTCACTATAGACTTTTTTAAAAACTATGAAAAAAATTATCGAAATAATATGCGTAAGGTTGAAATAGCAAATCGATTACCTTTCATTAGAAAATATGCAGAACTAAAAGTCAGAAATTATTTCACTCAAAAACATGCAGGTCAAGTTGTCTCTTTGGAAGATGCTGTTTCAATATGCGGACTTGCCGGAAGAGTAAGCGTTATAGAATGCCCTTGCAGAAAATATCTTTTTAATAAAAAAGAAAAAGAATGTATCCTCTTTGGTACTACTGCTGAGATTGTGGAGAATCTTCCTGAATTTTCCCATTTATCGGACTTAGGAAGTGAAGATGCAGCAGAATTACTCAAATCCGTTGAAGCTAAAGGCAAAATTCATACCATTTGGACTTTTATAACTCCATATATTGGAGCCATATGCAATTGTGACAAAATGGAATGTTTAATGTTCCATTTAAAAAACCGATATAATATTGCTGAAATTATATTGGCAGGCCACGAAACAGCTATAATAAACGAGACTCTTTGTATAGGATGCGGAGCTTGTCAGAAAATATGCCAATTTGGAGCAATTGTAATTGACAGAAAAAAAGCAACGATTACCAATAATTGTTGTGGGTGTGGTATATGCAGAGGGTTTTGTCCAATGAAGGGAATCCAAATGATACCGAGAATTAAAATTTAAAATATATGACACCAATACTTAATATCATAGATGCACCGAAGAGTACGGTAAAATTATCTGTCCCACGTGGGCTTATGGCTTCAATAAGAGATATTATTACACCAGCAATCAGCGATAAAGTTAAATTATATGTTGTAAAAAATATAATTATGGCACACGAAAGCAAGACCGCTGACGATCCTTCTAATGAACGCTCAGATGGACGCCCTGTGAGAGAATAGACCTTATATCTATGTTTTCCAAATCTTACGCCGATGGGTTCAGCAACAGCATCTCCAATTGCAACACACAGCATGCCTATTTCTACAAAAGGATGACCAAATACTATCCAGCTTATACTTAACCCAAGAACAGTACTAATCAAGGGAAATATGACGTAAAGTAGTTCATTCGGATGATCGGATTTTCTTCTGATGCCGTTAAACCATAAAAAATCATTGCCAGAAAAACATGCAATCCCAACATAAATTATTCCAACAGTTATAAAAATTATTGTTGCATCAGATGGCGCATATCTTAAGAATATTGCAATCGAAATAAATGCTATAAAATGAAACATTTTCCGCGTGTAGCCGTCATGTACCCCCAATTTATTTAAAAATCCAGCCATGCTTAACACTATAGACGGTCCCATAAATGCATATATCAGCCATAGGATAGGGTTAACATCTAATTTTACATTATAAATATATAAATATAATATATAAATTTGTATTGCCGTCAATATGAAGCCAAGTGTTGCTCCCATTATAACTTGTGGTATAGTATGCCTTTTTAAATAAACTCTGCTCCACATCACTATTGGGATAATTAACCCAAGAATGGAACCAATATATCCAAATGTATATATTAATGCAGTCGTCGGTCCTGCTACACCCATCGAATGAATGCTGATTTTCCAAAAAAAGTTTATAAAGAATACAATAAGGGTATTGGAGAAATAACAAAACATTAAAAAGGTCGTTATTGGTGGTGCATTGAGCATATATAATATAACTGCACCAATAAAATAAGAAATAATTACGACTATCAAAGGATATTTTCTATCTTCTTTTTCTGGAATATCGGCATCTTTGCTGTTTTTTTTACTCCACATCAGCACTATGGTAATTGGCAAGATTGCTGCAAAAAGAGCGCTTACAACGGTAATTATTATAAAATTATACCAATCTAATAAAAAATAATTGATCACTGCAAATGCAGGAATAGATAATATTGGAGCGTGTGCAATAGTAGAAACAAAATGTGCAAATTTTTTTTTAAAATTATCCGTTATTTCAAATTCGTGGTACATAGTTTATAAATTTGCTTATTATTATTCATGTGAAGTTAGACAGTTTTGAGTACCCTGCTCGGTATTTTAAACTTTGAATTAAAGTATTTATCATAAATGCCCGGCGATAATCATCTTTAATTTGGAGTATGTCAGCGACCTTTTTGGGGTTAAAATTAAATTCTAATTTAAGCCACTTACAAATTTTCACTAAGTCCTCCATAGGCAGGTTTTTCGTTTTCAAGACCGGGTTTCTATAATCCCACTTTGAAATATCGGATTCAATTATAAAATCTTTCATAGTTTTCCCAAATTCTGTCCAAGGGAAAGGCGTAGTAAAATAAAAATGCATTAAATCTGGATTCCATTCTTTGAACATTCCCCCTGTCTTTTGTAGGGTTTCCTGCGTTTCATCAGGCAATCCAACAAGTACTTGAACTATACTTATAATATCATGTTGTCTTAATAAAGCCAGTGCTTCTCTATTCAGTTCAGTGGTCGTTTCTTTATCGAAATAGTCCAACCTTTGCTGCAATGCAGATTCCATACCCAAATCAATAGAGATTATCCCAGCCTCTTTGTATAATTTTAAATATTTTTCATCTCTTATAATATGGTCTACCCTTGTATTTAACATATGGTGGAGCATGTTATGGTTTTTCTTATTAGCATTCTTTAAAGAAGAAAGTAGCTCCATCCATTTGGCTTGATCCTGTGCAGGATTTTCATCTGCCCAAAAGAAAAATGTAACACCATATTTTCTATTTAAATATTCTACTTCTTCCGTAAATGATTCAGAAGATCTACAATGCCATTTTTTCCAGAACATCCATTGACCACAAAAAATGCACTTATGATTACAACCACGTGAGAATTGAATTGTAGCAGTAATTTCATTATTCGTTGGTGAGCGATAATTTTCCCAATTATCTATCAAACTCCAAGCAGGTAAATTTTCATCCAGATTTACGATTTCGTTACTAATTTCATTAACTATTATTTTATTGCTGCCATTATTATCCCTCCTTACAATATTTTTAACATTTCTCGTATCGAGGTCATTATCAAGAGAACTCACTAATTGTAAGGAAGTTATTTCACCTTCTCCTCGAACGATATAGTCGATACACGGGTGCTCTTCATTATATTGTTATACATGAAAGTAGGATGAGTTCCTCCAAGAACGATTTTTATTTCGTTATCTAATTCTTTGATCGCACTAGATATTGCAAGGCTACGAGGAAGACTGGGTGTTGATGCCATGCCTCCGATAAATACAATAGTTGGTTGTTTATTCACTATGTATTCACCTATCTCAGCATCATTGCTAAACTGCTCTTCTTGTTTACAGAGGTCTACAAGCGTTACATCTTCGTAACCCCCTTTCATCAGACCCCCTCCAACATACAACAAACCCAGAGGAGGCAAAGTTCCTACAATATTTTCTGGCCCTCCAGAATGAAAGTCTGGACTAATTAGTATTCATTGGTCATCGGTTAAGCCCACCATTCATCCCTGAACCGATATCTATTAACATGGGGATCAAGTGCCTGACTTGAATAGACATTCATAACAGTC